>JBATWM010000224.1:0-14468 GCA_049672605.1 Sulfurimonadaceae bacterium | reverse complement strand
GGATTGATGATGTATGGTGGACGGCTAGGGATTCGAACCCTAGATAGGTTGCCCTATACCCGCGTTCCAGGCGAGCGCCTTCGGCCACTCGGCCAGCCGTCCATGTTTGAAGAGTGAGAGTATAGTTAAGAGTTCGTTATAGTGGGCTTAATAACAGGCTGATGAGGTAGATAGAGGCCAGAGAAACCAAGATAAGAAGATCGATCGTATCTCTGAAGCTGAGGGCTTTTCTGACATCTTCTTTTTTGATTGTCATTTTTCCCTTCCCAAAGTAGGGTTTCTCTTTCCGTTCTTTAAAATAAGAGGTGTCGCCTCCGAGCTTAACATTGAGAGCCAGTGCCATGGCGGTGATGGGGTGACCGGCGTTGGGGCTTTCGTGCTGTTGGCCGTTTTTATAGAAGCCAAGCAGCGGTTTTGTCTGGCTGATAGCCATGATGAGCAGCGCACTCAGGCGTGATGGAATGTAGTTGAGCAGGTCATCGAGTTTTGCCGCGGCTTTGCCGAAGTTTTCAAAGCGAGGCGTGCGGTAGCCGACCATTGAGTCGAGGGTGTTGACGGTTTTGTAGAGGACAATGCCGGGCAGTCCGAAAAGAAGCAGGTAGAAGAGCGGGGCGATGACCCCGTCGCTGAGGTTTTCGGCGTAGGTCTCGATGGCTGCTTTGTTGACCTCGCTATCACTGAGCTCTTCGGTGTCTCTGCTCACCAGCATCTTGAGTCTCTCTTTAGGCTCTTCGCTTGTAATGACAGCCAAGACACTCTCATAAAGCATACGGTGGGCTAAGAACATCGAAGCGATGAGAGCGGTGAAGAAGTATTGCAACGGTGTAGGCAAAAGAGCGAGCAGTGTCGTAAGGGTGAAGGTGAGTAAAGCAACAGTGCCGAGTGTGAAGAGCACTAAAAATAGACCGCGCAAAACACTGTCCTGATAGAACTTATGTTCAAACCAGCTGATGATCTGTCCGATGATGATTATGGGGTGTCTGATAAAGGTGAACTCGCCAAAGAGCCTGTCAATGAGATAGGCGAAAAAAGCGATCAATAGATTACTCATACAGGGCGTCTATGATGGCGTCAAGGTCGAGGTTGGTGTCGACATGGTGTGCAAAATCGGCAATACCTTCTGCCTTGTAGGCAGTGAAGTCATACCCTTGATAGTTTGGGTTGATGGTACTGAAGAGTTTTGCTCTAAAGAGGTTGCTGTCCAGAAGACCATGGACAAAGGTGCCGTAGAGTCTGCCTTGCTGCCGGCTTAACGCATCGACATGGCCGTTGTGGATCTCATACCCTTTTACCGGGCAGTCAAAAAGGGTGTAGTCCGCTTTTTTGACCGTTTTCTCCTGAACAAAATGCACTTCGCCTCTGAAGCGGCCAAACCCTTTGACCTCCGTACCTGCATCTTCTTCGATACCGAGAGGATCGCAGAGGGATTCGAACATCATCTCGTAACCGCCGCAGATCGCTAAAGTGTAACGTGATTCATCTCTAAGCACGGCATCAAAGCCGCGTTCTTTCAACCATAAAAGATCATGTATGGTACGTTTGGTTCCGGGAATGATGATGAGGTCGCAGTGCTCAAGTTCAGAAGCGTTTTGAATGAATTGAAGGTTAATCTCCTTGTCGGCAATGAGCGGTTCAAAGTCGGTGAAGTTGCTGATATGCGGTAGCCTGATCACGCCGACCTTGATGATGGCCTTAGAGGTATTCTGGGTGTAGTTCATGATGGATTGGGCATCTTCGAACCCCAGGTTGAACGGGCGGTAGGGGATGACGCCCAGGACTTTGAGTTTGAACTGCTCTTCGATGATCGTAACCCCCTCATCAAAAAGCGACATATCGCCTCGAAACTTGTTGACGATGACACCGACAACATTGGCTTTCAACTGCTCTGGCAGGAGGTTGTAGACACCCCAGATGGAGGCAAAGACCCCGCCACGCTCTATGTCGGCGACAAGAACGATCTTGGTGTCGAACTCGGTGGCGATGTAGATGTTGGAGAGGTCTTTATCCATGAGGTTCAGCTCAACGGGTGAACCGGCACCTTCGGCAACAATGCACCCATATTGGGTTCGGAGTCGCTCGAAAGCCTCTTTGGCAACAGGTTTGAGGCTGTCGATGTCGGCGTAGTATTCATGAACATTTTTATGCCCGACGCTCTGACCGTTGACGATAAGCGAAGCGCTCCCTTTTTGTCCTGATTTGAGCAGGACGGGGTTCATATCGGGGGTGGTTCGAAGTGCAATGGCTTCGGCCGCAAAGTGTTGCGGTTGGGCGATCTCACCCCCTTCGTCGCAGACCTGGGCATTGTTGGAGACATTTTGCGCTTTATAGGGGGCAGCGCTGATACCGCGATGATGCAGCAGGTAGGTGATGGCAAAGGCGAGGGTGGACTTGCCGGCATCGGAACTGGTGCCGAAGATACTAAGTGAGTGCATGGAGTGCCTTTTGCAGTTGATGAAGCGCTGTTTTCTCTTTAACAGCAAACCGAAGATAGCGATGATCGAGACCGTCAAAGTTGGCACAGTCGCGTACCAGGATCTTCTCTTTCAATAGAGCCCGGTAGATCTTCTTGGCTTTTGATGAACGGGTCAAGATGAAGTTGGCCTCGCTTCTGTAGACCTTCTCAAAGAGACCCGAACTCTTTAGAATAGAGCGCAAAATTTTGTAGTGTCTCTGGTGGGCAGTGAGAGCGTGGTCACGGTGGTGCTTATCTTTGAGCAGGGCCGTGACGTAGGCAGCATCAAATGATGAGATGTTCCAGGTCGGCAGCGGTAAGTTGGCGATGTTTTTTGGACGGGTAAACAGAGCGCCGACACGCAGTCCCGCACAGGCGTAGAACTTGGTAAAGGACTGAACGATGTAGAGCCGTTTATAGTTTCTGATCTCCTGACGAAGTGACGGTTTTTGGCAAAACTCTAAAAATGATTCGTCCACAATAATGGTGCATTTTGCCTCTTTCCAGATGCTGAAGAGGCGCTCAAGGTCATAATATCTGCCGTCCGGTGTCGAGGGGTTGACAAAGGCGACAGTCGAACCTTTTTCCGGCGGGGTATAGAGGTCGTAAAAACGGTTGATGAGATGGGTCTTTTGACTGTAGAGTTTTGATGCTTTGACGTATTCGCTGTAGATCGGTGTGTAGAGATAGGTCTCTTGGGGTTGGAGAGTTTTAAAAAGCTCCATTATGGCGCTCGATGCCCCATTGAAAAGTGCGATCTCTTTGGGTTTGACACGGTAACGTTCGGCGATGGCTTTGCGCAGCGCTCTATAGCGCGGATCGCCATAGCTGCTGATAAGTTTTTGAGTCAGTGGCAGGGCGACTGTAGGGGCAACAATGTTGATATTGGCAGAGAAGTCGATGATCTCTGAAGGGTGACAGTTTAGTTGTTTTGCTGCGGCATAGATGTCGCCGCCGTGGGTATGTTTTTTTACCAAGTTTTACCTCTTTTGAGCCATCTTGTCTTTTTCAGGAGTGCTTTTTTATGGGCAAGGGAGCCACTGTTCTTCTCTATACGGTTCAGTGTGTAGAAGGCTGCCGCGACCTCTATCTCCTGCATAAGTTCTTTTAGCGTGATCTTTCGCGGAGCGTGCTGGTTATAGCTTTGTAAAAAGAGACGCAAATACCCAAGGGTGCTCCCTCGAAGTGCCCAGGCCAAAGCACTAACGCCAAGGTCAAAAGCGAAGCTCCCCTCGCCGGCATCGATAAAGTCGATGATGCCGATATGCTGATGTGAAAAGAGGACATTGTCTAAAAAAAGATCCCCGTGAATGACGCCATCGATCTTGGGGCGGCAGTGCTGCAGGTGACGAAGCTCTCTGTAGTGTTTGTACTGTTTTGACTTTAGACTGTTCAGGCGGGCAGTGGTTTTACTCTTTTCAAAGAGCTGCTGTTTAGCCGTACTCGCGTGTGCACAACGGTGCATCAAAGAGAGAGTGCGCGCTAGTGTTTGGAGATGTACATAAGAGACTGAACTGAGTGTTTGGCCTCTCAGACGGGTATAGAGATGCCAATCTTTAGCGCTGCAGAGATGTTGCGGAACATTGACCTGACAGTGTGCAAATTTTTGGAGCAGACGACGCTCCTCTTCTATTTGCCCTGCATCGGCCTCTTCGAATTTTTTGAGAATGTAGCTCGCTGTAGAATTTTCAACAATGTAGGTGGTGTCTATGATGCCGTCAGCGGTCGGCTGGATCTGCTCAAAATCGTACGCTTTAAAGAGCTGATTGGCCTGATCGAGGGTGAGTGCCGTTTTTACCCCCATCTTAGAGCGGGCACGCTTTCATGATGGTTTTCCAATCTTCATCATAATGCTTTTTCACATAACTGACATGGTGCGGCACGCTGCATTTGGAACAGTCTTGATGGATCTTGTCGCCATAGAGACCTTGGCGTCCGTCTTTTGATTCGATGGAACAGAAACTGTAGACGGTGTTGTCGCCTCTCTTCTCGAACCCTTCATCACTAAAACGAAAGTTGGGACAGGCACAGAGGTAGCAGTTAAGGCTCTCCATGTCGTGGCATTTTTTGCCCATTTCGCCTTGGGCATTCAACTCTTTGTAGAGCGGGCAGAAGTCGGGTTCGTTTTTAACCATGTTCTCAAAGTCAAAGTAGGCGATGATCTCATCTCTGTTCAGACCTTTGGCAAGCAGTTTGTTCATAACGGCCTTGTGTTTGGAACCCTGTTCTTCGAACCATGTGGTGTAACTCATGCTATTTTCCTTTGATGATCAGGTAGATAAAAAACGGACCGCCGATAAAGGCGGTGACAATGCCGATGGGGATCTCACTTTGGAGCTGCGGCAGACGTGAGAGGGTGTCGCAGGCGCTCAAAAAGAGACCGCCGAAGATGGCTGTCGGAATGATGAGATGGTGGTTGGCTTTGGCGTAGAGTTTTCGCACGACATGAGGGATGATGAGACCGACAAAACCGATAGGTCCGGTGATAGAGATGAGTACTCCGATAGCCAAAGAGCTGACCAGAAGCAGGAAGTAGGTGAGCTTTTTGGTGTCGACGCCTTTGAGTCTTGCATGGTCGTCGTTGATACCGAGCAGCGCGAGTTCAAAGCGTTTGATGTAAAGGGTGCCAAGGAGCATCATGCTCATGAGAGCGACAGTCAAAGCCTGTGTGTAGCCCATGGTCGATAGTGAACCCATGGTGTAGTGCAAAATAGCGTGTGACTGGATGGCCGATGCAAGTGAAAAGAGCACCATGAGCGCTGCTGAAAAGAAAAACGAGAGGGCGATCCCGAGCAGCAGCAGCGAACTGGTCCCGCGGTGGATGATGTAGCGTGAAAGCCACAGCAGCAGTACCACCGAAAGCAGCGCACCGCCAAAACCGAAGAGTGCGCTCAGCGCGACACCTGCGACCACGGTGTTGAGACCCAGCACAACGGCAACCCCTGTTCCCAGTACCGCGCCGCCGGAAACACCCAGCGTAAAAGGGGTCATCAAAGCGTTTCGAAAGAGGGTCTGAAAGAGCCAGCCGCTCAGAGCGAGCAGCGCGCCGCTGAAAAAAGCGAGCAGCAGGCGGGGGACCCTGAGTTCGAAGAAGATCTGATGCTCCAGAGAGGCTTGCTGCCATATCTGGCTGAAGTCGATCTCCATAGCACCCAAAAAGGGTGAGGTCAGGCTTAATGCGACCAGGACGATGAGCGTGAGTACTTTAATCATAAGCGACTCCGATGTGACCGTCTGCAACGTTAAAAGCTACGCCGTAACACGCTTCAAGGTTGTCACGCTGAAAGAAGAGTGCCGGATCTCTGTAGAGTTTGGCTTCACGGTTTTGCAAAAAGAGGACTTCAAAAGAGAGCTCTCTGGCAAGGTTGAGATCGTGTGTGATGATGATCTTCTGCGTTGTCTTCGGCAGGGCATGCAGGGCGTCATAAAAATCTTTTGCATGTTTGGGATCGAGGTTGGCGGTGGGCTCGTCAAAGATGATGATCTCACTCTGCTGGGCCAGCGCCTGGGTGATGAGCAGAAGCTGCTGCTGCCCTGAACTCAGTTCGTTGATCTGTCGGGTCGGCTCCAAGGCACTCTCTTCGATAAGCTTTCTGACCAAGGCCTCATCCTCTTGATTGTAGCTGCTAAAGGGCTCTTTGTAGGGGTAGCGCCCCATCAGTACAAACTCATAGACACTGATCAGACCGTCAAAACTCTCCAGCTTAGGCGGAATGTAAGTGATGGCCTTGGCGCGTGAAGCGGCACCAAGTTCATGCAGCGCTGTTGTATTGATCGTGATCTCGCCTTCGGCGGGAATAAGCCCGCTCAAGGCTTTTGCCAAGGTACTTTTACCAACACCGTTCGCTCCCAGAATACAGAGGTTCTTCTTGGCACTAAAGCTGATGTTATGCAGTACCGGTTTTTGATAACCGCAGGTGAGATGAGTGACGGTTATCATTGCAGTGCCTCACAGATCGCGGGGATCGTTTTGCTCACCCTCTGGCTGGGGATGAGAATATGATCGTTTTGGATCACGGTGATGCGGTTGTTTTTAGCAGCGTTGATAGGAAGTTCCTGCCACCGTTTTTTGACCGCTTCGGGGTCTACTTTGTCTAAGGGTCCCAACAGCAGCAAGACATGGTCGGGGTTGGTCGCGATAATGCCCTCTATATTTAACATAGGCTGCATGGAATACTCTTCGGTATAGGCATTCGTGGCGCCGCAGAGGTGCAGGATCTCTTCAAAAAAGAGGTCGTGCCCCGCGATATAAACACCGCGCGAAAGGGTGCTTGCATTGGCAAAGACGATTAAGACCGACTGCTCTTTTGGGAGTTTAGACGCGTCCGTGATCTGCCTGTCGATCTGAGCGATCACCTCTTCGCCCTGTTGGAAAGCTCCAAGGCGCTCTGCAAGGGTGGCAATGCTCTGTTTGATGTCACCAATGCTTTCAAGACGAACGATCTGTGTCGGAACATGAAAGGCATGAAGCTGTGTGAGAAAAGGCTTCTGATGCTCCAGACCGATGACCAGTGTAGGCTTTTGTGCCAGTACTCTTTCGATGGAGAGTGTTGTGTAGCCGCCGACTTTCGGCTTGGTTGTGAGTTCAGACGGATAGAGAGTGTAGTCGCTGACGGCAACAATGTTCTGCATCTTGCCCAGAGACGATACGATCTCGGCGATGGCCGGAGAGAGCGTGACGATGCGTTCATGTCCAAAGAGCGACAGTGAGATAAAGAGAAATATGATCAGACGCACTGTACCGCTCCAAATGTCCATGTTTTAGTGTTAAGTGTAGTATAAGCACTGTAAGGGAAATTGACGCTAAAAGCATCTTCGAGGGTGATGTTTTGAAGCAGGTGCATCAAGACACGGATGACACCGGCATGGGTGACGACCAGAATATTTTCCCGGGATTGTTGGGGCAGATATTCGGTGAAAAAGCGCTTGATGCGTTCTATATAGGCATCGTAAGGCTCGCCGTCAAGTGCGGTGATCCACTGCTCAAAGCTCTTGTACGCTAGGCCGTCTCTCTCTATGATGGCCTCAAAGGTCATTCCCTCGTGTCTGCCCCACGATTTTTCGCGCAAGAGCGGGGAGTAGTTTACATTTTGAATTTTGAATTTTGAATTTTGAATGATTGGGCTTAGGGTCTGTTGGCAGCGTTTCAGGTCAGAGCAGTAGACGGCATCAAAGGTGCGGTCATGAAAACAGTCAGCAAGAAGGGTCGCCTCTTCTTTGCCCTTTTGTGAAAGCCCGATATCGTTATGGCCGTTGTAGCAGCGCTGATAGGCCTCTTCGACTTCACCGTGGCGTACAAGAGTGATGATCACGCCGTTACTCCAATGAGCAGAACGTTAAGCAGGACTAGCTCTGTCACTTCGATCAGAAAACCGTAGATGTCACCGCTGAAACCGCCGAGGCGTTTGATGAAAAAGCGCTTGATCAGCAGCAGTGTCAAAAGCGAGATGCCAAACAGAAGCCAGCTGCTGCTCAGGGCAACGATGGTTAAGACGATGAGTGTCGCAACAATGAGCTGTTTTTGCGTGAACTCCTGTTTGGCCAGGGTGCTCATCCCCTCTTTGCGAATGTAAGGGAATAGATAGATAGCTAACACCGCGTTATAACGCGACAACATTAAGACGATCGGCAGCAGATAGACGGCGTCTAAAAACCAGAGGCTCGAGGCTTTAAAGATCAGAAATGTGATGCTGAATATCATCCCCATCCCGCCGGTATGCGGATCTTTCATCACCTCTTCGGCACGCTCAGCCGGCACAAAAAGCCCATCAACAGTGTCGGAAAAACCGTCAAGGTGGAGTGCGCCTGTAAGCAGGACCCATAAGACAAATAGCATTATATGCAGGTGGGCTTCCGGAAAAAATGGGACTAACAGGGTATAACACAACCAGAGAATAGCGCCAAGAATTGCTCCAACGACAGGGTAGGACATTACTGCATATCCGTTTATCCCCTTGAAAAAGTTATGTACCTTGAAAAAAGGGAGGATGGTCAGCATACTTACTGCAAGAGCAAAGCCCTTGAGTGAATTTAGAATGATGAATTTCGGATCTTTTTCCCATTTACGTTCTCCCATTTACGATCTCCCTTTTATCTGCGTCGCAATGCCGGCAATGCAGTGAAAGACTTCATCACAATGCGAGGCTATGATCTGCGAGACAATGCCGCTGATGTCGATGTATTGACGGGCGAGAGCGTTATCTGGGATGATACCGGCACCTACATCGTTGTGGACAAAGATGATGTCGTTTGGCAGTGTTAAAACCTTAGTGATGTGTTCAAGAATCTGCTCTTTGTTCTGTTGATGATAGAGCATATTGTTGATCCACATGGTGGTGCACTCTACTAAAACAGGCCCATCGCATTTTTTAATGGCGTTGTAGATGTCGAGAGGCTCTTCTATGGTGATGAAGTGCTCATCGCGACGCTGTTTATGGATGGTAATGCGCTCTTGTATCTCATCATCAATGAATTCTGTTGTTGCAAGATAATAAGGTTTTTTTGCTCTCTGTTGCAGGGCCTTGGTATACTGCTCGGCACTGTAGGACTTGCCGCTTTTGATGCCGCCGATAAAAAGGGTTTTCATTGAAAACCCTTTTGTGAAAGGGAGTGCAGAAAACGGCAAAGGGGATATTTTCTATTCTCAAGGGTCTCAGTGGTCTTTAGTTCCCGTTTCCCGTTTCCCGTTTCCCGATAGCAAATCATCATTTACGCTTCACCTGTCATCAGTGCTTCAACACGCGCTGTGATCTCTTGCTGACTCAAGCCCTGCATGTAACCGTAAGCGATAGCGGCTCCGGCACCAACGCCCTCTTTGGCCTCACCCTCATCATAGAGTTTAAGAACCGGAATGTTGGCGTCTTCATAACTAAAATCGGCATAGACCGCTTTGACCCTGAATGAGAGCTGCTTGAGCAGAGCGTTGATGTTTGAGGCGCCGTCTTTGGCGATCCAGCCGGTCGTGCAGAGTGTGATGCGGCGAGGGTCAAACCAGATGGACTCTTTTGTGGAGAGGGCATCGGCGATCAGCAGTGCCGCTGCCATCTGTGTGCCGCCTGCTAAAACCAAATTGAAACGTTTGGAAGCCTCCAGCATAAATCCGGCTGCAAAGAGCAGGGTCTGGTCGGCACTGTGGCCCAGCTTCTCATAGATCGACATATTCGGCTTTATCTTGGCCAAGGCTTGTGCAATGGTCTCCTCTTTGATGGAGACAGGCGACTCTTTGAAAGATGAGGCAAAGAGCCCATCTGTTTCCAGACCCAGCACTTTTATAGCCGCTTGTGCCGTCGTTGTGCCGGATGGGGTGCTCTCTCCCAGGATGATGTAATCACCGCTCGGTGTATAGCTTTTGGCAAACTCCCGCCCTTTTTGAAACACCATTTTGGCATCAAAAGCAGCAGCATCGGTAATAGATGGCGATGGTGTAAGCCCAAGATCGACCACATCGAGCTGTTGTGGCTGATACGCCAGTCCCAGATCGATGATATTGACGGCTGAAAACGGTGTCAGTGTATGCACTGCACGGGTTAACAGGCCCGGTGTCGGGATGCCTGTCGCAGTCTCTGCCATGTTCTCAAGACTAAAGACCTTGCCTGTGACTAAAAACTCCGCATCGAGTGTCGGTGTCAGCGGGATCTTACCCGGGATACCCGCTTGGGTGATCCCCTCGATCTCGCAGGTACGCGTTACCGAAGCGCACAAGATAAAGTCGGCTCCGCCGCTTGGCAGTGAACTCTCTTGGTGGTCTGAGAGGGTAAAGATCTTCATGGGTCTCCTAGTACTTTAGTTTAAATCCAGCGATTGCTGTGGTGGTAAAGTTGACAGGGTAGATGGCATCATCTTGGATCCACAATCCATTGCTTTGATTGAACAAGTTATTTATTTTAGCAAAAATTTCATACTTCTCTTTTGCATAAGTAGCCGAGATGTCTGTGCTCATATAGGCGTCTTGTTTTTGTGTAAAGTCATTTCCAAAATCGTTTGCAGCGTAGGCTTCTGAACGATAGACCTCAGTTAATGCAAAGGTGAGAGCAGGAGTAGGCAGATACGATAGTGTCGCTTTGACATTGTGGTTAGATACACCTGGAAGTTTATTGTCTGAATAATCTTCGCCATTTTCTTCCTCTTGATCGATGATCGCTTGAACATAATTGTAGTTCAAAGCCATGTTCCACGAAGATGAGATGATCCACTTGTCATAAAGATCAATTCCATATTTGTGTGACGTGTCAATATTGGTGTTTTTCGAATTAATAAAGGCTGGATCAGCATAGTAGTAGATCTCGTTTTTTAAATCGATAAAGTATGCTGATATTTTAAATTTATTATTTGGAAGAAAGTAGTTATACCCAATGGTATAGTTGTTTGCCGTCATAGGATCGATAAAGCCGTTAAAAGTACCATATGAGAAAAATCTATCGATATCAGGAGCCTGGTAGGTGTGTGCATAGTTAGCGAAGATCGACTGTTCCTTGCTAAACGAATAGTTATAGCCAAGTTCCACACCGTGTAGTCCATGATCCTCTTTTAGATCAGCGAGAGCATCTCTGTATTTGTAGGTGACTTTTTCATATCGATAACCAGCTTTAAGAGAAGCATTCCCAAAATACCATTGTGTCATCATAAAGCCGGCAAGGTTGTTTTTATCCGTCTCGTTGGTAGCACTTTCTCGTTGACCATTAAATCCATCAAAGCCAAGAGATAGCGAAAGCAAATCACTGTCGAAATCAAAACTTGTCTTGAGGGAGTTGTATTTGTAGTCAGCTATGGATGAATAGGTGATGTAATTTGACTTTTTATTTTCAAGGTAACCATCTATATTTAAACTTAGTTGCTCGTTTATATAATAACCTATCCCTGCATTGAGCACGTCGGTATCGTATTTTTGATGTGTAGCACCCCAGTTAGTATTGCCGGCTTGTGTTGGATCGTCCGTGTATTCCTCTTCTGTTAAAAAGCCTGCATAAATCACATCAGTCCTAGCAAAAGATGCACCAAGCCTTAATTCAAGTTCTTCAATTGGCGTGTAGGCTACATCAAATGTCCCCGTAGCTAATTTGTTTTTGTCTTTGTTGCCATTGTTGTCAATATAACGAACTCCGTCATTTTTTTGTGCTTCACCGCTTGCTGAGATGGATAATTTCTCATCACTATGCCCCACATAAAATGAACCATCGGCTGTGCCATAAGTACCGCCATAGAGAGTAAGCTCTTTGTCGTTGTTCTTTTTGGTCGTAATATTGATAACACCTGCATTGGCACCATCACCGCCGGTGACGATACCGCTTGACTTGATGATTTCGATCTTATCGATAGATGCAGGAGAGATACTTGAAAGAAGCTGCGGCACCATGTCGATGTTGTTCATACGACGACCGTTTATGGTGATGACAATGTTCTGGTAACCGTCGCCAATGCCGTAACCGTGCATGTCAAGTTTTTGGGTAAACGGGTTGCCGTAACTTGGCATTGCGATGACAGATGTCTGCTGGTTTAAAAACTCATAGACATTTTGGACATGGGCTTTGTCGATATCTTCAGCAGTATAGACCTCGACGGCGTCAGTCGATTTAAGTTCATCTGTTTTGATGGCTGTTGATGAGACCGTCAAAGGCTCAAGAACAACAGTGCTTGCAGCTGAGGCTGTATACGCTAATGCTGAAAGGGCAGCAAGAGAGAGTAGTGTTTTGTTCATTGTTTATGTCCTATAGATTTATATTTTTTGGATGTGAAGTGGAGCGTAAAGTAGGTGGTGAAGTGACCGAATTGGCGTAGAGGTAGGGTTGAATGTGTTGTTTTGGTCTGTCGTTGTGGCGGATACGGTTGCGGGTTATACGGTTATAAAAGCAGTTGCAATGGCCCGCATGGGTTGGTAGTGAAAAGGAGGAGGAACAGAGCAGCTCTTCGAGCTCTTCACTCTCACTCTCTTCTTGTTCCCAATCGGCATGGATAAGGTGAGATGCTCGAACAGATACTGATGTGGCACTAAGGTGGTGTTGTACTACGGTTGCTTGAATAGCAGCAAGTGTAAAGTAGTTTTTACCGAAACCTTTTGGGGCACGCATCGCATCTCCTTAAAATTGAAAGCGCATTATAGCGAAACTGAAAATATCGCTAGCGCTGTTTTATAGATTATTTTGTCTCTTCTTTGAACTCTTCAGTCCCTTCACTAAAAGATTGCTTAGTGTTAGACCAAGCGTTTTTGAAGCCATCATTGATATTTTTTAAGTTTTGTTTCGACTCTTGTTTGGTACATCCCATAAAAAGCAGCATACTCAATAACAGGGTAATAAGAAAGGCGTGTTTCATTTGTATAGATCCTTTTAATTGAGACTTGAAGTATAGCAAAACAGTCCTAAACGATTAGCAAAAGGCTACGCTATAATTGCGCTAACAAAACCCCAAGGACAGGCATGAAACTCTCGCATTTACGGCAGATCGTTGACTATATGCAGGGACTCAAGCACATTAACGCCATCCACAGGATCGGCGATAGTGTTATCAAGATCGTTTTTGACCGAGACAATATCTTCTACTTCAATATGCAAAAGGGTAACGCCTACATCTCTAAATGCTCTAAAGAGGTTGGCCGCTCTAAAGTC
The DNA here is from genome assembly GCA_049672605.1 of Sulfurimonadaceae bacterium. Taxonomy (GTDB): domain Bacteria; phylum Campylobacterota; class Campylobacteria; order Campylobacterales; family Sulfurimonadaceae; genus Sulfonitrofixus. The sequence goes on along the minus strand of JBATWM010000224.1, from coordinate 1,415 downwards.
TATAACGCCCCTTTTGATGTCATTTTGTCCAAGCGTTTTAACCGTGCGCAGATAGATAGTATTGAACTCTATAATGATGACAAAATTATTCGTATTAAGGCTTCGATCAGCGGTGCTTACAAGGCACAGAGCACGCTGTTGCAACTGGAATTTACGGGCAAGACCACCAATGTCATCATCCTGGATGAAGATGAGATCATTCAAGAGGCACTCAGGCATGTGGATGCTTTTAGTTCGTATCGTATTATCAAGGTGGGACAAGAGCTTGTCGCGCCGCCTGTTTTGCCCTTTACACCAAAAGAGTACCCGTTAGAGGATGTTGAAGCCTTTTTGCTGGAGACGTGTGACAGAGAACAGGCACAGCGGCTGAACGCTTTGAAAAAACAGAAGTCAGCCTTTATTACAAAAAAACTGCAAAAGTTGGAGCGTCTCTACGCCAAGCTTGATGATGAAGCTGTTCTGCAAGAAGAGGTGGAGAGGCTTCAACACTATGGAAACTTGGTTTTGAGTAATCTTCATAACATCAAACCGTACCAAAGTGTGTTGGAACTGACAGACTATGACGGTACAGAGATTCATGTTGAGGTCGACAATAAGATCAGTGTACCGTCTCGTTATTCAGACCACCTTTTTAAGCGGGCAAAGAAGTCCAAACAGAAGGTGAAAAACCTCCATATCGAGCGCGAAAGTCTAGCGGGCAAGGTCAACCACCTCAAACATTTTTTAGATGTTATTCAGAAGGCAAAAGATGTGGCTGCCATAAATCTTCTCTTTCCACCGAGACAGCAGATGAAAAAAGAGAAGCCAAGCGAGTCGTATGAGGTCTTTTGGGTGGAAGGCTACAAGATACTGCTGGGTAAAAGTGAAAAAGGCAACATCGATCTGCTTGAAAACTCAAGAGCTAAAGATATCTGGTTTCACATGCGAGACAGACCCTCAGCCCATGTCATCGTCGTGACCGACAAAAAGAACATTCCCGAGAGTGTCATTCATGAGGCGGCAGGGCTCTGTGTGGACTTCACCATGTTTGAAAACGGTACGTACTTGGTAGATTACACGCAGCGGCGCAACGTTAATATCCAAGAGGGTGCTAATGTCTTTTACACGGAGTATAAGACGGTGGATATTGAAAAATATTGATGTATAAAAGACGAGGAGAGGAATATAATTTCGACCGAACCACCACCTATCAAACCAGACAAGTTTCTGGTCGAAACGGACTAAGAGATTACTTCCAGTTTTATCTAAAAACAATCAACCAAACCTCTTTTACAACTCTTTGTTGACAGTATTCGAAAGATCTCACGTTATTAGGTCTACGTAAAGGTCACATCTCCATACTACAAACTACTTCAATAGTTTACTACTCTATTGTATTAACTAATATGATCCATTTTGTAACAATTTCTAATTTT
>JBATWM010000223.1:0-3159 GCA_049672605.1 Sulfurimonadaceae bacterium | reverse complement strand
CTGAAAGAGAAAGGTGCCATCACCCAGGAGGAGTACGAGACACTCAAAGCAAAGGTCATCAATAAACAATAATCTCCCTAGAAGCTTACAGGGCTTCTAGCATAGCCTTAATCTACGTCAATAATTTCCAACAAACTTAGCGATATAATGCGTACAAACAATAAATAAGTTATTATTTCAATAATAGAAGCAAATTTAAGGTCTCATAAAAGATGAATAAATTAATAGACAGTTACGGTCGGGAAGTAAACTATCTTCGTGTCTCAGTGACAGAGCGCTGTAACTTTAGATGCCAATACTGTATGCCGGAAAAGCCGTTTTCATGGACGCCAAAAGAGAACCTGCTCAGTTTTGAAGATATGTTTGAGTTCATGAAGGTCTCCATCGATGAGGGGATCAACAAGATCCGTATTACCGGCGGCGAACCGCTGCTTCGCGAAGACTTGGACAAGTTCATCAAGATGATCTACGACTATGAGCCGACCATCGATCTTGCCATGACAACGAATGCCTACCTTCTTAAGGGGGCGGCGCAAAAGTTAAAAGATGCGGGTCTTAAACGCATCAATGTCTCTATCGACTCACTCATCCCCGACGTTGCAGAGAAGATCGCACAAAAAAATGTGTTGAAACAGGTACTTGAGGGTGTTGATGAGGCGTTGAAGGTTGGTCTGAAGGTCAAGGTCAACATGGTCCCGATGAAAGGGATGAACGAAGATGAGATACTTGACATCCTGGAGTACTGTAGAGATCGCGGTATGACAGTACGTTTCATCGAGTATATGGAAAATGTGCATGCGGCTGTTGACATCAAAGGGATGAAAAGCGATGAACTTCTAGCACTTATCGGTGGAAAATACAGCTATACAGATGAAGGGTTGGAAGCCCAATCCCCATCACACTACTACTCTATAGAAGGCGGTTACCGTTTTGGGATCATCGAGCCATACAAAGATGACTTCTGCTCAACATGTAACCGTATCCGTATCACTGCCGAGGGCGATCTTATCCCTTGTCTTTATTTCGACGAAGCGATGAGCATCCGTGATGCTGTTCGTAAAGGCGATATCAAGACAGCAGCTGCTGTTTTAAAAGAGGTTGTTAGAACAAAACCTGAAAAGAACAGATGGTCAGAAGAGGATGGCGAGTCTTCAACAAGAGCGTTTTACGAAACTGGTGGGTGATTTCACAAAGTGAAATCGGTGAATGGTAAATCGTAAATCGTAAATGGTGAATGGAAAGAGGAAGAGAAGTGCATAAGAAATTGGATGTTTGGCAAAACTCTATGCATTGTGTAACAAATATCTATGCACTTACGAAACAATTTCCAGCAGATGAAAGATTTGGTTTAACAGATCAGATTAGAAGAGCCGCTGTCTCTATTCCTTCAAATATTGCTGAAGGATCAGCTCGTCATAGCAATAAAGAGTTTACTCAATTTTTATATATTGCATTGGGCTCAGCTTCAGAAGTAGAAACACAGTTGCTTATTGCAAAAAATTTAAATTATGTAGATTCTATTGATGCACTGTATAATGATTTACAGTCAATAAAAAGAATGTTGCTCGGGCTTATAAAGTCAAAACAAAATAAAGACAGTTAGAATGCAATTTGCTCTTCCTATTTACCATTTACTATTTACCATTCACGTAGATCAAAAGGAACCCTTTTGATCTACCTAGTAGAACACTTCTACTCAATACAGGGTGAAGGGCGCTATGTCGGTGTGCCTTCACTTTTCTTCCGTTTTGGCGGCTGCAATATGCGCTGTGAAGGGTTTGGCTGTAAGCAAAAAGCCCCTGATGGGTTCGAGATTGTTGGTTGTGACACAGTCTATGCCGTAAACCGAGAACATTTTTCATCACAATGGATCGAAATAGATGGAGCTGGGCAGCTTATATCTATTTTAGATCTATATGAGCTTCCAAAAAATGTCGATATTGTCTTAACCGGCGGTGAACCGTTGATGTATGCTGATGATCCGATCTTCATCGCTTTTTTAGAGGCGATGGTAAAAAGAGGTCTTCGAGTCACTTTTGAGACTAACGGTTCTATCGCTGTCGATTTTGAGAAGTTCCCTATTTACAGAAAGTGTGTGTTTGCCCTCTCAGTAAAACTTGAGAATAGTGGTGAGTCGTATAATAAACGTGTAAAACCAAACACGATCTATGCATTAGCGACAAACTCTAAAGAGGCCTTTTTTAAATTCTCCATTGATGCAGACTCTATCGATATCGGACTCGACGAACAGATCGAAGAGATCATCGCTCATGCTCCGAATACTCAGGTCTACTGCATGCCCGTAGGCGGTTCAAAAGCCGAGGTGGAACGTAATGCAGAGCCACTTATAGAGTATTGTAAAGTAAAAGGATATACCTATAGCGACAGGCTTCATATCCGGATATGGGACGAAGTAAACGGCGTCTAAAAGTGTCAGCTTCGGCGCATATTGCACTTCAGTTCGCCACTCGACGCACAATAGTGCGTTGTCGGGATCACTTCAGCACAACCTACACCGAAGCTGGCACTTTTAATGCAGGTACATTTTTTTATCTATCTCTTTTTTAAAATGCTATAATCACCTTATGATAATTCGTAAACAATTTAAATTTGAAAATGCTCACATCGTTCGCGGCTGTAGTTCACAGCGTTGTCGCGCTTCTCTCCATGGCCACTCATACATTATTGAAGTACTATTTGAGTCCAACTTTTTGGACAACGGTCAGATGGTCTATGACTTTGGTCTGATGAAACAGAACATGAAAGATCTCATCGATAGTTTTGACCACGCTACAACGCTGTGGGACGGTGATGACAAAGAGTATCTCAGTGATATGAAAAAACACTCCGATCGCTGGGTACAGCTTCCTGTCTCCCCATCAGCAGAACAGTTCTCGCGAGTGATCTTTATAATGATCAACGAGCTTTTGAAACTTACGTCGATGGTCAATGGTGAAAAGAAGGTCAAACTTAACAGTGTCATAGTCCATGAGACGGCGACGGGGTATGCTCAAGGGTTTGAAGAGGATGCTTATTCGGAGTTGATGGGGAATATTGATCTGAACAAGATCGTCTTCAGTGACGGGGTTCGTGCTGATTGGCGTGAGCCTCAGTTGTGGGAGAAGATAAAAAAGGGTGAGACATTTATTAATCCTGAGA
>JBATWM010000222.1:0-3167 GCA_049672605.1 Sulfurimonadaceae bacterium | reverse complement strand
TTTGATTGCTCATTTTAAACGTTACTGCTGTTTAGCCTTCTTAACAACGAGTAAAAACTCCCGCTCCACCTCTTCCAGTGACGCGGTTGTCTCTTTGATGGCTTTCTCGTACTCCGGCACATAATACTTCTGCAGGGCATTGACCCTGACAACCGTCTTTTTAAGCTCTTCTGCAAGCCGCCACGCTTTAAACTCTATTTCGGCTAAGGCTAAGATCTGCTCCGTTGTGTCGATAAAAGATTTTCTTGCCACTTCCAAAAAAAGTGTCTCGGAGCTGATGTCCAAGGGAAAGCGTACCTGCTCCAGTTCGTAGGTGATCTTGGGGGTCAGGATACCGATGAAGCTCTTCTCATAGACATGCAGTTTTCCGTTGAAGACCGGCAGTGATGCCTCTTTTTTAAGTTGCTCCTTTCCGCTCTCCATAAATGCTTTTATGAGCATACTGTAACTCTCGCGCACGGCTTCATTTAACTTTGGACGCTCCTCTTCGACTTCATCTAGAAGTGCGATGATCTCTTTGAGGAGGATGTTGCGTTTCTCTTCAAGGATCTCGGCGCCGTTGTGCACCAAGTCAAGGTCCTTTTTAAGCTCAAGCAGGGCCGTCTTGTTTTTGGCATGGATCATTGCAGATGCTCGGCAATATCTTCGGGTTTCAAGCGTGTCAGCGACTTGATCGGCAGCAGTTTCAGGAGTTCCCATCCTATAGAGAGCGTCTCTTCAAGCGTACGTTCTTCATCATTTCTCTGTGTTATGAAACGGCGCTCAAAAGCCTTGCCGAAGGCAAGGTAGTCACGCTCCGTCTCAGCCATCTCCCCTTCACCGATAATCGAAGCCAACATCTCTGCTTTTTTGGCCTTGGCGTATGCGGCGTAGATCTCTGCCGACCATCGTCGGTGCTGTGCAGAGGCACCGTGGTTCATCAGGCGTGAAAGCGAAGGTAGGACATTGATGGGCGGGTAGACACCCTTTTGCTGCAGTTCGCGCTCAAGCACGATCTGCCCTTCGGTGATGTAGCCTGTGAGGTCGGGGATAGGGTGGGTAATGTCACCGTCAGGCATCGTAAGGATAGGAATCTGCGTAAGAGAGCCATCCTTCTCTTTTAAGATGCCTGCACGTTCATAAATAGAGGCAAGATCGCTGTACATGTAGCCCGGGTACCCTTTTCGGCTCGGGATCTCTTCGCGGCGCGATGAGACCTCTCTCAGGGCGTCACAGTAGTTGGTCATGTCGTAGAGAACGGTGACCACATCATACCCCTTCTCAAAAGCCAGGTACTCCGCAAAGGTCAGCGCCGAACGCGCCAGCAGCAGTGTGTTGATACTCGGCTCATCCGCAAGGTTCAAAAAGACCGTGGTCGAATCGAAGTTTCCGCCGGCACTGATACTCTGCATCAAGTACCGGGCATCTTCATATTTGATCCCCATCGCGGCAAAGACCACGGCACCTTTTTTGTTCGAAGGACGTATCTGGCGCACGAGCTGCGCCGCCAGTTCGTTGGTCGCTGCTCCGGCAACAGAGAAGACAGGAAGTTTCTGCCCTTTGACCAGGAGATTCAAACCGTCTATCGCCGATACACCCGTCTGCACAAAGTCTTTTGGATAGCGCCTCTGGGCAGGGTTGTAGGCAGAACCGCCGATAGGCAATTTCTTCTCAAAAAGAAGCTCGCTCCCGCCGTCTGTCTGCTCGCCGAACGCGTTCAGTACCCGACCGAGCATACTCTCACTGACCCCGAGTTCGAATGTATTGCCGGTAAAATGGACTTTCAGGTTATCGATATTGAGGCCGTATGGCTCACCCAAGATCTCTATAAGCATCACGGTCTCAGAGAGCACTGCCACTTTCCCGTATAACATCTTGGCGTCTGAACGGATCACCACTTTTTCACCGTACCGGACATCAGCGATCGGTTCAAAAAAGAGGAGTGAGCCTTTGAGTTTTTGCGCGCCTGTGTATTCGATGATCATGAGACTTCTCCAAAGGTCAGCAGCAGCGTTTCATACTGCTCTTGCATCCGTTGGTTCCATGCCTCAAACCACACTGTTTCACTGTTGGGTACACCCATTCTGGCAAAGAGCAGTTCCTGTACCACGGGCTGCTCTTTCAAGAGTGTCACGGGGATCCCTTTTTGGCTGTAACAGCGTTCCCACCACCGGTGCAAGGCCTGAAGTGCCTCGGCCATGCGCATCTGTTTAGCCGGTGAAGCGTGCATATCGATCTCATCGAAAGCATTTTGCTGCAGAAAGAACTCTTTGACAAGATCAGCCATAAAGAGGGTCAGCTTCTGATCTTCCGGCAGTGCTTCGCTGCCGAGAAGTTTGACAATACGCTGAAGTTTCTCATCACGCTGCAGCAGTTCGATCAGCCAGAGTCGCAGCTCCTCCCAGCCCGGATAACTCGTCTCCCACCACTGCTTGACCGTTTCGGCATAGGCACTGTGGCTTAAAAGATGGTTGATGGAGGGGTAAAACCGCGCATTCGCCAGCTCTTTGTCCAGTGCCCAAAAGACAGAGGTAAAACGCTGTGTATAACGTGTCACCGGTTCGGAGAAGTCACCGCCCGGCGGTGAAACCGCACCGATCATCGTTACCGCTCCGGAGCTGTTTCCCAGCGTTTTGACCGCCCCTGCACGTTCGTAGACCGAAGCGATCCGTGAAGCGAGGTAAGAGGGAAAACCCTCTTCGGCAGGCAGTTCGTTCATCCGTCCGGAGAGTTCACGCATCGCCTCAGCCCACCTTGAGGTCGAATCAGCCATCAGGGCAACGGTGTAGCCCATGTCACGAAAATACTCCGCGATCGTCAGCCCCATGTAGATAGACGCTTCGCGGGCAGAGACCGGCATGTCGGAGGTGTTGGCAATGAGCACTGTCCGCTCTATCAGCCTTTTTCCGCTTTTGGGGTCTTCGAGTTCAGGGAACTCCTGAAGCACTTCGGTCATCTCATTGCCCCGTTCGCCGCAGCCGATATAGACAATAATGTCGGCATCACTCCATTTGGCCAATGTCTGCTGCAAGATCGTTTTGCCTGTACCGAACCCTCCCGGTATGGAAGCACTTCCCCCTTCACTGATGGGAAAGAGAAAGTCGATGATCCGCTGTCCGGTAATCATCGGTTTTCCTGATAAAACCCGCTCTTTAAAAGGACGGGGGATCCGCACCGGCCACCGCTGC
>JBATWM010000221.1:0-12338 GCA_049672605.1 Sulfurimonadaceae bacterium | reverse complement strand
ATGTATACATACTTTATTGTTTATAGATATTATAACAAAAAGGTTGAGTGCCTGTCAATCAAGGTTTATAATTAGTAGCGATAAGAGCAAGATGGTTTTTTTGGGGTTTCAACTAGTTTTTACTTTTTGATAAGTATAATGCCGTCCGTTGTCGGGGCGTAGCTCAGTATGGTTATGGTGCTAATGTCAGTTCTCAGTTAGCTTTGGAAGATAGAGTTGAAGAGCTTGAAGATGAGATGGATGAACTTAAAAGCAGTTATGAGGAGCAGATAGCGGCACTGCAACCAAAAGTAGATGACAGTAACCAAACACTTTTAGAATCCAATAGCACCGTTTCTCAAGCGGCTGTATATGACATCAATAGTTCTAAAGTTGAGTCAGTTGACATTAATGTTACAGCTATACAAGTTGATGTTAATAAGAGTGATAATGTAAAAAATAGTGAAGTAAATAGTTCTAAATAGAAGTTTTTAAATGAAGAAAAAAAGTGGTCGGGGCGAAAGGACTCGAACCTTCGACCCCCTGGTCCCAAACCAGGTACTCTAACCATACTGAGCTACGCCCCGACAACGGACGGCATTATACTTATCAAAAAGTAAAAACTAGTTGAAACCCCAAAATAAATCATCTTGATCTTATCGCTACTAATTATAAACCTTGATTGACAGGCACTCAACCTTTTTGTTATAATATCTATAAACAATAAAGTATGTATACATTGAGGATCAATTATGAGTAAAAGTCTATATGAGACACTTCAGGTCAGCGAAAGCGCTACTGAAGCGGAAATAAAAAAATCGTATCGTAAATTAGCACGCCAATACCATCCTGACATCAATAAAGACCCCGACGCAGAAGATAAGTTCAAAGAGATCAATGCTGCTTATGAGGTTTTGAGTGACAAAGAGAAAAAGGCACAATACGATGCCCATGGTGACCAGATGTTCGGTGGTCAGAACTTCCACGACTTTGCACAAGGACAAGGCGGCAATGCTGACCTTGATGAGATCTTACGTCAGATGTTTGGTCAAGGTGGTGGTGGCGGCTTTGGCGGCTTCGGTGGTCAAGGCGGAGGTGGCTTTGGCGGTTTTGGTGGAGGACACCAGCAACAGGTCAACCTTGATATTGAAGCTAATGTCACAGTCCCATTCGCTACCGCTATACTAGGTGGAAAACACAACGTTTCTATTCAAGGTGATAGCTTTGACATTAAAATTCCTGCTGGCATAAAAGATGGTGAAAAGATGCGGGTCAAAGGCAAGGGTAAAAGTATGCAAGGCCAGCGTGGTAATCTTATCTTGAACATTAAAATTGCAGCCACACCTGATTATGTACGCGATGGTGACAACTTGGTTAAGACCTTTGATGTACCGCTCCATGCAGCTCTGTTTGGTGGTAAGATCGCTATCGAGACCTTGGAAAAAGAGATTAACCTAAAAGTTCCTCAAAACACGAGAAATGGGCAACGTTTTCGTGTTAAAGAGATGGGTGCAATGAACCGTAAAACGACACAAAAAGGTGACCTTTACCTTATCGCAAACATCGTCTTACCGAATGTGGATGAACTCGATGAAGAACTTATAACGATGATGAAAGATAAGTTGGCGACAACAGACTAAGGAGTTTGAGATGATGCACACCTATGACGAACCAGTTTACCTCATTAGTATTGTGGCAAAGATATTAGAGATACATCCGCAGACCCTGCGTCAGTATGAGCGTGAGAATCTGGTAACACCTTCACGTTCTGACGGTCGTATCCGCCTCTACTCTCAACGTGATATCGACCGTATCAAGATGATCTTGCGTTTGACACGTGAACTGGGTGTAAACTTGGCAGGTGTTGATGTTGCCCTGCGTTTAAAAGAGCAGATGGAGGAGATGGAGCTAGAGATCGCTGAACTCCGTCATGCACTTGCTGTTGCTAAGAACAAGGGCTCTATTGCACCTGAGAAGTCATTGGTCACAAAGCGCAGTCATTACGAAATGGTAATCTTCACAGACGATTAAAGCTTTAGCTTCAGCGCATCTTGCACTAGAGCTAACCTCTCGACGTACTAGTGTACGCCTTCGGGCTCACTCTAGTACAATCTACACTAAATCTAAAACTTTAATATGTGTACTGTTAATAAAGATTTAACTAGTTAGCCAGAAATCAGTATAGAACTATTTACGGGTGTTAAGCCTTGAAAAATACTCTTGCGGGTGTTTACAGACCGGGCAGGCTTTTGGCGGTTTCTTGCCACGATGCACATGACCGCAGACCTCACAGATCCACTCCTCTTCGTCGTTTTCACTTAGGTGCTCTTCCCCGCCTTCAAGACGTGCCAAGAGTGCTTTGTACATATTTTCATGCTCGACTTCGACATTGCCGATCGCTTTAAAGAGACGTGCTGCATCTTTATGCCCTTCCTCTTCTGCAATAGATGCAAAGCCAGGATACATCGTCAGGTTTTCATAACTCTCACCCGCAATAGCGATTTTGAGGTTCTCAATAGTGTCGCCAAAAGGTTCACCGTTCTCCATGACATTATGCAGGGCCAACTCAAGTTTTGCATGGGTCTTTTCGTTGTCTGCCGCACGTTGGAAGTGCGCTGCAATATCACGCAGTCCCTCTTTTTGCGCCACCTTGGCAAAGTACTCATATTTGTTACGTGCCATAGACTCGCCTGCAAAGGCTTTAAGCAGATTGACCATCGTCAGGTTGTCGCTGATCATCTCCATATCCTGATCACAGCATGATAGCGTCCCCCCTCCGACATTAGATACCTCTACTACATTGCCGCATTTATTACAGCGGTAACTTTCATGTTGTCTCATCTGGTACTCCTAAGTTTAGTATAAAATTCAGTATAAAAGAGGGAAGCTTAAAGAGTTGTTTTTTGTGTGATGTATGAATGAAATGTCAGTTAATGAGAAGGAGAGTGGTTTGACACCTGTCGGTGAATTGTCAAGTGTCAAATGCAAAGGCTATTCGCGAAGGCGTTCGATCTTTGCTCCCAGATTACCAAGTTTTTTCTCCAGGTTTTCGTACCCTCGGTCTAAGTGGTAGATGCGGTGGACTTGGGTTATACCTTCTGCGATGTTAGCGGCTATGACCATAGCGCTTGATGCACGGAGGTCGGTGGCCATGACGTCAGTACCTGAAAGTTCTGAGGGCCCGATAATTGTTGCGGTGTGGCCATTTAGCTTGATATTGGCCCCTAGACGTTGAAGCTCACTGACGTGCATAAAACGGTTCTCAAAGAGACGCTCTTCGATGGTTGATGTTCCCTCCGCTTGAGTAGCCAAGGCCATGAATTGAGCCTGCATATCGGTTGGGAAGGCAGGGTACTCTTGGGTTACGATAGTGACAGGCTTGATCGTATCTGTCGGGTGGATTGTCATTGTGTTTTCAGTGATGTCGAGAGTAAAGCCCATCTCTTCCAATTTACCCGTCACGGCCTCTAAATGGTCAGGACGAACATTTTCCAATGTAACAGTTGAGTTGCTGATAGCCGCAGCGCAGAGGTAGGTTCCTGCTTCAATACGATCAGGGATAACGTCAAAAGGGACGATGTCGATAAGTTTTCCCTTAGTCCCTTCGACAGTAAGTTCAGCTGTACCGATTCCGTTGATCACCACACCACTGTCGCGTAGTATCTCACACAGTTGTACCACTTCGGGCTCGCGCGCTGCATTAGTAATCTGCGTTGTTCCGTTGGCAAGAGCGGCAGCCATAACAATATTAGCTGTTCCTGTTACGGTGATCTTGTCAAAGATAATATGCGCACCTTGCAGACCATCTGGTGCTTCGGCTTGGACATAACCGGCATGAATAGTGATCTTGGCACCCATCTGCTCTAGGGCTTTGAGGTGCAGGTCGATCGGACGTTGGCCAATAGCACAACCTCCCGGTAGTGAGACTTCACAGTGGCCAAAACGTGAAAGGAGTGGACCAAGGACCAAGATAGAAGCACGCATCGTCTTGACAATGTCATACGTTGCTGTAGTGTTGGTAAGGCAGCAGGTGTTGATCTCTACCGTGTTTTCATCTGTAAAAGAGAATGTTCCACCCAAGTTTTCAATGAGTTTCAAGAGGGTCTTGATGTCAACAACAGAGGGCATATTGCCGATCTTCACAGTGTTATTGGCAAGCAGTGCCATCGCAATGATCGGCAAGGCAGCATTTTTTGCGCCAGAGATTTTTACATTGCCTTGAAGTTTGGCCGGGCCGGTGATTTCTAAGTAGTCCATCTTGCTCTCTTGATTTAAGTGTGGAAGTATAAAACAGAGTAGGTTTATCGCAGGTAAAATATTGGTTTAACTATATAATATTTTTATATATTAAGAGGTTCCACTTGGTATAATTAATTCGTAGTTTTCCTAAAGGACCCCTGTGAGCTCAGCATTAGAGAGATTAAAAGAACTGACATCTAAGATATCAAGTTATGAATTGGCGCGTAAAGAGAACCTGCGCACATTAAAAGAACTCTTTAACGCTTTGAATCTTAGTGAAAAAGTTGGCGAATTTCATGATGTTTTCGAGTTTAAAGCCATTAACCTCTCTGGTATATCGTTAGCCGAAGAGGATATAGGTACGATCAAAGAGGGCAAATATCTTCAGATCATCGGTATAAAGTATGACAGAGAGGCAAAGGTCAAAAACAGAAATATCTCGCTTGCTTATTATGGTCGTGTAGAGAAAGTTGATGTCGATGTTCGCAATACGATCGTCAAGTTTATCATTGCATGGCGCTTTGAAAAGAGTTTTCGTACCCTGGAACACTACTACACGATGTTGGAAAAACTTCCAAAAAGTGAAGAGATCAGTGCTGATCTATCTTGATCTTGAGACGACAGGAGTAGAAGAGACGGATCGTATCTGTTCTCTTGGTCTTATTGTTAGTAATGAAAATGACTGTCTGACACAAGAAGAGTTGATTAAGCCATCACGTAAGATCAGACCAGAGGCCATGGCAGTGCACCACATTACCAACGAGATGGTTAAAGAAGCATCCGCTTTTGGTGGTTCAAAGATCGTGACTCTCTTGCAAGAACATAACAGCAGCGACAACATACTGGTTGCGCACAATATCAGTTTTGATCTGGAAATGTTGGCAAAAGAGGGCTTTTTCTGGAAAGGGGGTGTCATTGACACGCTGAAGTGTTCACGCCATCTCATCGATGAGATCGACCGCTTCTCACTACAGTTTCTGCGCTATGAACTGGGGCTCTATCGTAGTGAAGAAAAAGAGGCTGAGAGACTGGGTTTAGAGCTCAAAGCGCATAGCGCACTCAGTGATGCCTTTCATGTCAAACTTTTACATCAGTACCTGCGTGAGATGGCCGATGACGAGAAATTAATGGAGCTGACCATTGAACCCGTACTGATCAAAAAGTTTGTTTTTGGAAAGTATAAAGATCACTACCTTGAAGAGGTGGCGATGAACGATGCAGGTTATCTCCGTTGGATGTTAGACCAAGAGATCGACGAAGATCTTGAGTACAGTATAAAACACTATTTGTAAGGATGATGATTTATGGCAAAACCCATAACAAAAAAGATTATTTCAGGAAAGTACAAAGGCAAGACGCTTAACCTTCCTTCTATGACCACCACACGCAGCTCTAAAAGTATTGTCTTGGAGTCTTTTTACAACACGATACAGTATGATATTATCGATGCCAACTTTGTGGAGCTTTTTTCAGGCAGCGGTTCGATCGGTCTGGAGGCACTGAGCCGTGGTGCCAAAAAGATCTTTTTTATGGAGAGGGACCGTAATGCTTTGAAGGTGTTACAAGAGAACATCGCACAGACTAATCCAAGTGCATGCGAGGTCCATCGTGGCGATACCTTTGAAAATATCGGCGCTGTAGTCAAGCGTCTAAAAAGTATGAATGAAGATGCCTATTTCTACATCGACCCGCCATTTTCGATTCGTGAAGGGCATGAAGATATCTATCTGAAGATGATCAATCTGATTGAGAAGTTGCCGGCAGAAGTTGTTAATATGATCATCATCGAGCACATGACAGGGTTGGAACTGCCCGAGACTATGGGTGCCTTTAGCAGAATAAAGTCGAAAAAGTTTGGCAAGACCTCTTTGAGCTATTTTGGAGTAGATGCCTACTAAATGTAGGCAAGAATGTAGCTGTTTTGTGATAAATAAGAATTCTTCTATTATACTCCGTATCAATAACTTTATTTGGTGATGTTCATATGCGCTTTTTCTTAGCTTCTCTCTTCTTTACTCTATCTGCAACATTGTTGTTTGCAGGATCAACATCTTCTGACAGTATGGGTTTGGTTAAGATACCTAAACTAAAAGCACTGCCAAAACCTGTTAGAGCTAAAGATGAGAGTAAAGAGGCATTTTTAAAACGTGTTAGAGCGCTTCATCATGAACGCGCAAAAGAGATGTTTCCTCTTCAAAAAGAGTTTCGACTAGCAGTAGAAGACCGTAATAGACGTCTATTAAGAGGCGAAGTTAAACAAAACCCAAGTCTGATCGACCCTTTCGACCCACTCTTTTCTGCTTATAAAGATGTCTATCAACTACAAGATGTAAGCCATGACTTGGATGACCTGCTTAAATCAAAACAGAAACAATATACAGACAGCAAGGCGTGGCTCTTTGTTGTGGCGATTGAAGAGTACAAGTATGCGGACCCGGTACTTTTTGCACGTCGTACCGGTGAGATTGTGAAAGCAACGTTTCAAAAAAAGCTGGAGATCTCAGAACGCAACATCATCACACTGTACAATAAAGAGGCTACGGTTAAAAATATTAATGCACAACTTCGTAAACTAGTACGCAGGATACAGCGTAATGATGTCATCTATTTTTATTATTGTGGTCATGGGCTCTCCAACAAAAGTGGTGAAGAGCTTATCTTGCCGTATGATGGAATGCCCGATTTTACCGACAGTGAAAATACGATAGAGATCGAACGTATGTACAACAAGTTTTTGAACTCTAAGGCTCTTCGTACATTCTCTTTTATTGATGCGAGTTTTAATGGTATTACCGACGGTGCCGCTATCGTAAAAGGAGTGGAAAACCTAGATATGCGTCCCAGAGCAGAGGGGTACCACAAACGGCTAAACATTCTAAATGGTTCACGAGCCCAAGACACGGCAAATGCGAAGTTTTCTAATGAGTTCCGTCTGTTTAGCTACTATCTGGTCAAAGAGGTCCTCTCAGAACCGGAAAATGCTGGAACGTTGTTTGACAGCGTGCGAACATTGATACGCAGTGCTTCGAGAGACTATGGACAAGATTATCTTCAAGAACCCGAGTTTTTTGGTTATCGCGAGCTGACAATACAGAATTAATCAGCGACTCATTTTTTTTCAAAATAAGACAGTTTTATAACAAAAATAGCTGCTCAATATACTTTTAGCAATTGTCTAAATCATGCTTTACATTTTAGAATTTTTGTGTAGAATGATTTCAAATAATAACATATAAGATAAAGTCATAATGAAATATAATAAATTTTTATACTTTTAATTTTGTTGGTTTAAAAGAGATAGTTAATGCAAAAGATCTTAGCACTTTTGGCTATAAGTGTGTTGTCACTTATGGCTGAAAACAACATGATACAGCCTTATGCCCCCCTCGATATTTCAGCTGTTGAGTTAGAGACAATGGATGCTTTTCCAAGTACAGAAAAGGTTGTTGTTCCGGAGTTTAGCTCCCTTGAACCTCTTCAAAAAAATAGAAAAGAGAGTGAAGAGGCTTTTTTAGAGCGTGTTAAAGCCGCAACACAAAAACGTCAAGATGAGACATTTGGCGTACAGCAAAAGTACCGTTCGGAAGTGTTGAGACGTAATAACATCGCGAGCAGTTCGAAAAATGAGTTTGACGAGTTAGTGCGACAGTACAATCTGAAACTTCAGAAGTTTCGTCAGTTTATAGATCATGATGCCAAGGTGCACGGCGGAGAAAAAGTTTCACAAAACTACTCGAAACTTCAAGATGTAAGTATGGTGTTTGATGACAGTCAACAAGACCCTAATCTGAATGACCCTTATCTGCCTCTTCTGACCAGTTACAATCAAAAAAAATACAGTGCAAAAAATGATGAACTGCAAAAGCTTATCAAACGGACGAAAAAGGTCTACCCCGATTACAAATCATGGCTCTTTGTTGTCTCTATAGAGGAGTATGCTAATGCTGACAAGGTTCTATTTGCGTCGCGTACATCTGAGACAATGGTCAAAGCCTTTCAAAAAAAGCTTGGTATTCCGTCTCGCCACATAACAACCGTTGAAAATGAACAAGCTACAGGAGCAAATATCCTCAAGCAACTTGAAAAGATGATCAAACGTATTCAACCCGAAGATACCATCTATTTCTACTTTGTAGGCCATGCGATGTCAGGGCCTTCGGGAAAAAACTTTTTGTTGGCGTACGACGGATCGGTCGATATGATGAGTCAAGACGGCCTTGTTGGTATGGAACGTATCTATAATGCGTTTCAGCGCTCAAAGGCCGGACGTACTTTCGTTTTTGTGGATGCAAGTTTTACAGGGGTGAGCGATGGGATTCCACTTAAAAAAGGTGAAAAACAGACTTCTCCTGTCAAAAATACGAAGTACCATAAACGTCTCAACATCATCAATGCAGCTAACCGTGACCAGATGGCAAATGCCTACTTTGCAAAAGGTTACCGCCTTTTTAGCTTCTTTTTGATCAAAGGGGCACTTTCTGAAAAAGAGCAAGATGCCGGCGAGATGTTTGACACACTCCAGCAAGAGATTATGACGGTCTCTAAAAGTTACGGGCCTGATTTTGCGCAAGAACCGGAATTTTTTGGATATCGCAACTTAGCGATGCAGAAGTAGAGGCGGATAAGATGAAAAGATTACTATCTATTTTAACGCTTTTATCACTTTCTCTTTTTGCACAAGTAGAGACCAATATTTCGACGGGAGTGAATAACGACAAAAAAATCGTTAAAGAAGATGGCATTGAAGTCTATGTCAACGCTGACCAGGAAGAGGAGAGCGCTTACAATGTCACAGAAGACTATAACCTAAGTGCTGAATCTGATTTTTATCTTGATGCTGCCTTACGTGACTACTCTGAATTGACAGATTGTGAAGAGGATGCCAAAGATCAGATGGCTGATGAGGCAATGGCTGAAGCCGATCTCTGTCCGACGCACAATATCGATATCCGTTTGGCGCATCCTATCGAGATCAAAAATGTTCGCGTGACAAGTCGCAAACTGTCGAATGATGAATGTTCTCTTGATGCGGTTTACACATTAAGCACCTTACCTCCTGAAGAGATGCAAGAGATTGATGCCGTCTGTCAAGATGAATATGAAGGCTACGGTGCATCATTGATGTTGGATGATGGGCTATGGCAAGCGATACAAATAGGTTTTGGTGTAGGGTACTCAGGTGGAGGTGTTGGCACATTCACTGGTGATCTAGTAGAGACTGCGACAGGTCAAAAGAGTGCAGAGTATGAATATGTCGGTGCCCCGACCATGACACTGGATGCAGCTTATTTATACAAACTCCCTCTGGCAAATTTATATGCGCTTGTAGGTGGTGAACTGGGCTGGGTCATGCAGCAGACCAATACAACCGACCCTGATCCGACTGCTGACGTTATCTATGATGGTGGAAGTCCATATATCTTTCGTGTGGGCTTAAATGGAGGCCTGGGTTATCGTTTTCATATGCGGTATGATGTGCAGGTGACATTGGGTTATCAGTTCCAGTATCTCTACAGGACCGTCAGTACCGGTGAGACGTTCCAAGGCTATGAAAACAACCTTATCGGGGGCATACGCGGCGCCTACCATTTTCATGAGAATTTCGCTGTCTGGGGCAAACTGCAGCACAATACCTCGAGTGCTATCGCGACGGTTGGTCTGACATACGAATTTTGGGATTGATCATTTAGATCTGCCCCTTTCTTCACTCCTGTTGTAATCACTTTTTTCTCTTAGTTTAATCGCTTCTTATGCTTATGATAAGGAGATAAACCTACTTCATTATATCGTTTATTATATGAGATTATCATACTCCAAACAGTGTGTATTATCTGTTTTAATAATGTGATATTTGTGTGATTTTAAACGGATCTTTACCCTTTTTATGCAATATTAGAAATAGTTATATAGACATTGCTTGGCATGATTATGCAAGGTAATGTGTTTTTATTCAAGGAATTTTTTTGTATTTATTAAAACAATTGCTATTTATTTTTTTCACGACATTGGTATCCATGGCAATGATCGGCTGCGGCGGTGAAGCCAATTATTCATTTGCAGACGTACAGAGACTCAGCCACAACTTCTTCAATGGTGATATCACCTTTACCTCGAGAGATAAAGTCTATGTCGCGACAACCGATAGCGATGTCTTGACCCTAAAGACCAATTCGACTGATAATTTACTCTTTAGTATTGTGGGCGGAGAAGACAGTGCACTCTTTAAGATCGACAAGATCACAGGAAAACTGATGTTCATTGAAAAGCCTCTTTTCCAAAATGGGGGTGATAACCATTATGAAGTGGTCGTCGCTACGGAAGACAGCAACGGCAATCGTGCCGTACAGGTCATTGACGTCGAAGTGGTTGAGGATATCACAAAGATCGCTCCTGTTGTCTATACTACACTCAAAACGTATGAGGTCAGCAGCTTTAGCGATGTGGTCTTTCAGCTGGATGCGGATGCGGCAGACGGGCAGGGTGCATTAAGCTTTGCATTGGAGGGCGTTGATAAAACATTCTTTTCGATTGATGAGAACGGCAATGTACGGTTTCTTCAAAATACGGCCGAAGCGTCGGGGAAAGAGAGCTTCGATATTGATATTGTTGTAACAGACGGCTATGGGAACACAACACGTTTTTCAGGTGTCACTGTTGTCAAAGTGGCCAGTACGTCAGCAATTCATCCTGTCATCATCTCGCAGTATTTCAAGATCGTAGAGAACTCTTTGGGAAATAATCCTGTCGTCGTATATAAAGCTGATGATGCAGAGATCAAGAGCTATACGTTGAGTGGCGGGGATGCTGCTATTTTTGAGGTAAACACGGATGGTAGACTGCTGCTGAAAGAATCGCAGGACTTTGAATTGGTAAATCGTAATTTCAGTTTTACGATGCAGATCGAAGATACCCATGGTCAAAAGAGTGAACCGGTCGTTGTCACCGTAGAAATCATTGATATTGATGAAAAATTTCATTTCACCGGTATTCATGATCTTGCTGTGCAAGAAGGGTATACGGGTATCGTAATGACTGTTGAAGCCGCTGCCAATACGCTTACCGATGGGATTGAAAAACAGTTTTCTCTTGAGCAGGGGAGCAGTTATTTTACAATCGACACTACCGGAACGATCCGTTTTAAAAACCCGGCGCAGATCGATAATAATATCACGGTTCAGGTCGCCGTAGAGAGTCAGCTGAACGGTTCCAGAACGCTGAGCGAACCGTTTCAAGTCGTTGTCGTTGACGACCCGGCCAAAATACCGCCGAGTATCGATAACAATTACTTTAGAACGATAACAGTCGTTGAGACACAGTCGGTTGTGATAAGTATCCAGGCCTCGCCGAACGGCTCTGCCACGGAGCTTTTCTACGCACTTACCGGAGCTGATGCCGATAAATTTACAATTGATGCGAATGGAAATATTGCGTTAAATGTGGCGTTCAATGAAACGTTGAGCAATATTTTTACATTTACCGTTGTGATTACCGATGACAATGGAAATACTGTGACGACCGATGGCATTTCAGTGACCTTGCTTCAAGACCCTGACAAGATAAGACCTGTTATCGACTCAACAACGTTCAATATTGCTGAAAACAGTATAGATAACATGAATGTCCTAATCGTCAGCGAAGGTAATGGAATTGTTAATACATATAGTGTTGCGGGCGTAGATGGTACACTGTTTACATTTGATGTAAATGGATTACAGTTTAAAAGCGGTACTGACTTTGAATCGTCTTCTTCAAGTGCGGGAACAAATAGTTACAGTGTAATCCTGCAAGTAGAAGATAACCTTGGTAATGTTTCTGATGCAAAAAATATTGTTGTTAACGTTGTTGATGTCGACGAGACCTTGCAGTTTACCTCTTTAAATAGCTTTACCACGACAGAAGGGATGATAGAAGTTGGCGTTATCAATGCAAATGGTAAAGATGAGACAGTTGTAAATGTTACGTACACCCTATTAGACAACACCGAAATATTTATATTAGATCCAACGACTGGTCTTTTAGTGTTTAAAGCTGCTGCAATTGCTGATGCGAGTTACACACTCAGTATTAGAGCTCAAAGTCAATTTAATGGCTCTGAGACACTTTCTACTCCGATCACTGTT
>JBATWM010000220.1:0-6374 GCA_049672605.1 Sulfurimonadaceae bacterium | reverse complement strand
CATTAGTTTATGTTAAAATGGCTACAGCAGGTGCAAAACCTTCAGTGTCGATAATACCTTTAAGCAGGAGATAGCATGAAAAAATGGATATGGCTAGTGGCGATAGCACTTATGTTAGGTGCGTGTGCCGATAAGACATCATATGTGAAAGTGGTGGATGACTCGATTGAAGGTGATATCTCGATCGAAAAGATCTCTGAGCGTATCAACAGTGAAAGCGGTCTCAAAGAGCTGCAGGTACTTGGTGAAAACGAAACAGACGAGTATATGAAACTGCGTTATCGTGTCGAGTGGTTTGACAAAGACGGCTTTGCGATGGAATCGATCGGTACAAACTGGACGGAGTTCCCGGTCTACAAAAATGCGAGTTTCAACATTCATATTGTGGCACCAAATAAAAAAGCGACTGATTATCGCCTATTTATCAATAAATAAAGGATAAAAATGAAAAATCTTACAAGAATCACACTAAGCGCACTGCTGGCAGCAGGATTGATGAGTGGCTGTGCTGACAAGACGGAACGTATCGATATCCACGAAGACAAGGGTGCTCAGGTGATGGGGCTTGATTATCGTGACTTTAACCAGGCTGCTGCCGAAGCGGTGCAGTCGATGTTGAAATCAGGTGCGCTTGATAAGAAGAGTGGGGATCGTTACGTTTTGGCGATCTCGCGTGTCACCAACGACACGATGCAGCATATCGATACTGATCAGCTTGTCAAAAAGATCCGTGTTGAGCTTTTAAAAAGCGGCAAGGTGGTCGTAACCACGGCGGTAAGTGCCAACGGTGCGGAAGACAAAATGAGCAAACAGGCGCGTGAACTGCGTGAAGACGATGAGTTTAACCAACGTACCGTTCAAGAGAAAGGGCAGATGATCGCTCCGGACATGAGCCTTTCGGGTAAGATCTTGCAGCGTAATGTAGCGATGGATGACGGTAAGCAGCAGGTCGAATACTACTTTATGCTTTCACTTACTGAGATCAAGACAGGGCTTGCTTGGTGGGAAGGTGAGACAATCATCGGAAAACGGGGATCAGGAAAATCCGTCTCCTGGTAAAAGCTAAAAGTTCCAGCTTCGGCGCATCTTGCGCTTAAGCACAACCTATATCAAATTTAACTTTTTTACCTGTTGATTTGCAGGTGGCATTATTGAGGATAATTTGCAAATAGTTTTTAAATATCTTTCTCTTTCTCTCTTTCTCTTTTCATCTATCCTATTCGCGAGCAGTGATAACAATAGCAGTGATCACAATGTGACAGAGACGTCAAATCTGCTTGGCAGTGAGATATCGATCACCCATGAGGGGCAGGTCTATGCATGTAAAAAAGAGGACCTGATCGCTGAAGATATGAACGGGACAAAGGTCTATCACTGCCCTACGGCTAGAGCAAGCCAACTTGAGAACGAGAGCGATAACCGTGGTACTGTGGAGACCGAACGTCTAAAACAAGAGGTTGAACAAGAGACCAAAGGGGTCAAGCAGGTCGTTCTGGTCGAAAACAACGAGAGCACAGGTAAAGACAAATGGGTCCCTTTCTACTACACAGAGAAGGTTGTCAAAAAGGTCTTTCCGGCAAAGCTCTATTTGAGTCTGCGCTACGGTCTCCTCTATCAAGACGACACTCTCAGTGTGGTCGATAACGGAACGCGTGGCGGTTTCTTTTATTATCATAAATTTGAAAACGAACTGGAGCTGGCATATCATTATGAGGCAACGGTCTCATTTAGCGGCCTTGAACAGATCTTTGGTAGTGCCTCGCAGACAGATGAGACAGATAAGTATGTGACCTTTTCCACCCGTCTGAACTATCTTGAACTTAAAAAGAAGATGGTCACGATGACGATAGGGCAATATTGGTCGACCTATTATGATATTTCAGGTATGACCGACAAGTTCATCGTCTTCGGTGGATTGGGAGACGGTAGCTTTAATGCCGGTACAGATGGGGGTGGTTCAGGAACGGGGCGTGCGAGCGATGTCCTGCAGATACGTCTTAAGAGAGATGAATACAACCTGGGCGTTCAGGCCCAAGCCCACCAGGCCTTTTTCAGTCTGGACTCCAGCAGTCTCTATGACTACTGCTTTGGCGGGAGTCTCTTTTACAAGGGGTTGTCGTCAGGGGTGAAGATAGGTGCCGCGATGAACTATGCAAAGTACCTTGATATCTCATCATTAGAACCAATCGGTGTTGATGGTAATGACCATGCTTATGTCGCAGGGCTCTCTTATCAGAAAAACAATGTGAGTCTCGATCTAACCGGAGCATATACCCAGAACCATGTCACCGATGATGTCGGACTTTACTTTAACTCTATCGGCTCGGAACTGTATATGCGTTACCGTATAACAGACGGCTTTCGTTTTGCCTTTGGGTTTAACTTTTTAAAGCCGCATGACGATGACTATATCGGGAAGTATAATGTTGAAGACTATATCGGTTCGCTGCAGTATGCTTTTGACAAGAGGTTTGACAAGATGGTCTATCTGGAGGGGAAACTTTCTAACGGGCACAATGCAGACGGCACCGAAACATCCAACGCGATCTCGCTTGGCTTTCGCTACCTTCTGGACTATTAATGTCAGAATGGATGACGGTAAACGTTCCAGCTTCGGTGCATCTCGCACAAAAGTTTAGCTCTCGGCGCACAGCAGTGCGCAGTCGGCTAAACGTTTTATACAATCTACACCAAATCTGAAACTTTTACATATTTAGATGTTGTTAATTAGCTTCTTCATCTCTTTTGAGATGAAAACTTATTCCTACTTTTCTATTACCTCTTCAAGCTTCTCAGCCAGATGTTCTGCCAAGATCTTATAGTTTCTTTCAAGGCGTAGAAGTTTTTTCTGACCATTGTTACCGATGATGCTCAGCTCTTCGTTGCTGGTGTTGATCAATTCATCGAGTTTGTTGGCGATCTTGCTGCTCTCAAAATCAGAGAAGATCGCTTCGTCATCAGTGAAAACAGAGTGGTTCATCACATTCGAGGTGAGCAGGACCGGGATGGAACAGGTGTAGTAATCCAGCACTTTGTCGGCAAGGACGGTGTCGTAAAAATCATTTTTAGGCAGCGTCGCGATGCCGACATCATGTTCGTTGATCTGCTCTCTCAGCTCCTTTAACGACATCGCGCTGACAATAGAGATCTTGGTGATGAGGTTAGGGTACTTTTTGACCAGTTGGTTGATGTAGTCTTTGTTGGTTGTGGAGATGGTAAGGTGCCAGTTCTCATTTTTCAAGCTGTCAAAGGCATCCAAGACCGTATGAAATTCCCGCATCTCATCAAGGAGACCGACAAAGATGAACTTTCTGATCTTATCATCGGTGATCCGATGCTCATTGAGCTCATCGGGTGCCAGTCCCGTAAAGACAGGAAAACTTTCCACGCGGATGTTTGGAAAAAACCTCTCTTGGACCTGAACAGAGGGCGGCAAGAAGAGGTCGCACTGGTTGGCGAGAGCATCTCTTTTTACAATCCTCTTTTTATGGACCATCGACTTAATGAAGCCTATCGGCGAGCCAGTGTTTAACTGGTGGAGTTTGTGGTAACGCTTAGGATACGATACCCGGTAGGCTACCTTGTAAGCGAAGCGCTTTTTGTTCTCCAGCACATTCTTCAGTACCTCTTTTTTGTTTCTGACAAAGACCACCGAGAAGAGTGACATGTCGATACCTTTAGCTTCAAGGTACTCGACAATGTTGTCTTTTTTGTCGATAGGAACGATGTAGTGGCGTCCTTTCTCTTGAAAGCTATGTTTGTATTTGGTAATGTAGACAATATGCACGTCAAAATACTCTTGCAGGTATTGGTCAAAGAGCGTCGATATGGTCCCGTTTTCACTGTACTCTTGCTGGTCTGTTATAAATAGTATCTTCTTCTTCTTGCTCATCTTAGTTGCTCTCCTCTAAGTCATTTTCCAATCGTTCATTATCAAAGTTTTTGCCCAAGTAGTCACAGATAAGAGCAACATCTCTCTTGGCATTGCCCAGACAAGATGTAGCTCCCGGAGAAGGTGTCATGTTGAAGATGATACCCTCTCCGGTGTCGATGGATGCTTCACCGAGGATCAGTTTCCGGTTCTTTTTATCCAGGATCTGTGCTCTAACACCGCCAAAACCGTCCGCATACTCTATGTCAGACTCCTGCAGGGACGGTACGATCTTCCTGGCATCTTTGATAAAGGCTTTTTTACCGAAATACGGTATCTCGAACAGGAAGTTACGAAAGATGTAGTTTCGGATCCCCTTGTCTTTTAACAGGTCCATAAAGATCTTGACAATGTTCATGTCAAGTCGCAAGGTGTAGAAGAAGTCCAAGTAGGTGCCGCTTCTAAAGCGCTCCAGTTTTGGAAGTACCAGTGCTGTCGGTCCAAAACGTGTGTTGTCGTTTAAGACAACATCGGGGTCACCGTGAAGGGCGGCAAAAGGGAGTTTCGGGTTTTGAACCATGTAGACCTTGCCTTTTAAGATCCGCTTGTTGGCTTTATAGAAGCTTCCTGCTACCGGAAGCTGTCCAAAGTCCAGTCCATACCCCATCTGATGGGCAAGGTAGAGACTGTGAGCCCCTGCATTGACAACGACCATCTTGGTCTTGAATGTTCGCTTGTCTTTAGTTGTGACAGTGTATAGACCATCTTCCTTGACGATCTTGTCCACTTTTGCGTTGAAAAAGACATCGGCCCTGATCGCTTCGTTCTTTTTTGCATTCTCTATGAAGGTGTCACTGAGGGCTTTAAAGTTGACGGTGGAATACTCGCCGGTTGCTCCTACCCCGACGATCTCCTCATCTCTGCCCTTGCCGTTCTCATCAAAGATCAGAGAGGGCTCGATCTTCTCCAGCTTCTCTTTGTCATACACTTCCAGGTAAGGATAGAGCTCTTTAAACTCTTCGTAGCGTTTGATCATAAAACGGCACTCTTCGTACCCTATACCGATAGCCATCTTTTGGTGTTTGAACATGATCTTGTTCTCATAACCGTACTGCAGACAGTATTTCTCCACCATTTTAGCTGTGATCTTGACCTTTTTAGCTTTTTCAAGTGTGTAGTTTGTCTCGATGTCACCGCAGTGAATGGTCTGGGAGTTTGCTGTCGCATTGGAGTTAAGTGTGGCTATCTCACCATATTTTTCAAGCAGACAGACACTTTTAACGTCTGTATATTGACTTATCTCGTAAAAAAGAGCCGAACCGGATATTCCGCCACCTATAATTAGAAGTTCGTAGTTGTCTTCCATCTACCTACCTTGATTAAGAAGTTATATTCTTAAGTGTAGTCCTTACCTGCTAAAGTGTCCATGAAAAAGTGCCTGTAGGAGCACATTTTTTTCATTTATATTCGAGCTTGCCTCTTTTAAGGCAGTTTTTTGATGAGATCGCGAATATTGATGGAGCAGAGGCGGTTGCCTTGCTGTTTAGAGCAGCTTTTTGATAAGGTCGCTTACGCCTATGTGCAGGTTGTAGTTGGATATCGGGAAGTCAATCCACTCATCATCCAGGTTTACGGTGTAGCCGCTTAGGTAGCCGCCTAATATAGTTAGATCTATAGGCGCATATTTTGCCGCTTGTTCCGCTGTATATTTACTGCGTTCCAGTTTTAAGGCATCGTTGCTATGCTGGAGTGTAAAGGCGAGCCACTTTAGGTTTGCAAGGTCACAATAACGCAGAAAAAGGTCAGGGGTCAGTACGGATGCCTCCGCCCCTTCCGGTGTCACTAGAAGGTTTTGTTCGCGAAGTGGGATCAACACTGAGAGTATTGCTTCTGAAAGGGGAATGGCCTTTTCTGTCCACATTGGTGACTCATTACTTGTCTTTAGTGCTGTTTGTAAGACAGAGATAATCTGTTCTTGTTTACCGGTTGCAAATATCTGTCCAATAGTCTGAATCATTTTCTCAACTTTATTTTTTCATAATGTAACCTTTCTTGTATAATTCCACCCTTATTAAGTAGACAAATACAAATCATTAAGGATACCGATGAACATCAATAAAAGTTTTATCACCAACACCCTGGCCATAGCACTGGTCCCCGTCTCATTTTTAATTCCAGAACCGACGGTCTCAAAAGCTGTGCTATATGCCGGTATTTTCGCCTTTTCAGGTGCGATAACAAATCTACTTGCTATTCACATGCTATTTGAAAAAGTTCCGTTTCTTATTGGCTCTGGTGTTATAGTTAACCGTTTTGAGAGTTTTAAAGTGGCCATCAAAGAGCTGATGATGACGCAATTCTTTACCAAAGAGCAGCTTGACAACTTTTTTGCGAGTGAAGAGAAAAAGATCGATCTCTCACCGATGATAGAAAAGACCGACTTCTCTCCAGCCTTTGACGCTCTTAGTAAGACAGTGATGGAGTCTTCGTTCGGCGGGATGCT
>JBATWM010000219.1:0-16320 GCA_049672605.1 Sulfurimonadaceae bacterium | reverse complement strand
TAGTCGACAAGATCCTGGTCTAGCTCTTTTTTGACGTAGGGGGCGTATTTGTCGAAGTCGTTGTAGAGGTCCTCGACTTTTCCCGCACTGATGTCGATGATAATGTCGCCGCTATCGCTACGCACATACCGCTCAAAGATCTCTTTTTTCATGGTGCCGCTCCTTTTGATTATTGTAGCATAGAAAAACGGGTCAAATTCACTTGATTGTTTTTATAAAAAGGGATAATATGATGTCATACTCTAGTCTAAGAGACTAACTGGGGTTTTTAGAGGTGCCCTATATAGATCGTAAAAATATTTTGGAAAAAATAATGAAAAATAATCAAACGTTAGAATCGATTATGAACGGGTTTGCCACCCGAACAGGTTTGACGGATTTAAGCAAACCGTCCAGACGTTACCTGTGGACGGATGCTTTTGCTGTGTGCAATTTTCTGGAACTCTATCGCCAAACAAAAAACGAACACTATAAAGAGATGGCGCTGTTGCTCGTTGATACGGTTCACTCTGTTCTTGGGCGCTACCATAACGAGGACAGCCGGGAGGGATGGATCAGCGGCCTGGATGATGCCAAAGAACACCCCACAATCGGAGGTTTGCGTATCGGCAAGCTGCTGATGGATCGTGCACCCGATGAACCGTATGATGAAAGAAAAGAGTGGGATCGCGACGGGCAGTACTTCCATTACCTCACCAAGTGGATGCATGCGCTGAGCCAGACGGCGAGTGTGACCGCAGAGGTCAAATACCTCCGCTGGGCGATCGAACTGGCCAAAACAGCGCACAGGGCCTTTACCTACGAGCTGCCGGACAGATCGAAACGGATGTACTGGAAGATGAGTACGGATCTCTCCAGGCCGCTGGTGACGTCGATGGGGCAGCATGATGCGCTCGATGCCTATATAACGTATCTGCAACTTTCCGCGACGGCGTCCGGGTTCGGTGAGAGCGCGGACCTCTCCAGAGAGATCGAAGAAGCGGCTGCGATGGCGGAAACGATGCCGCTGGAAACGGAAGACCCTTTGGGGCTTGGCGGTCTGCTCAACGATGCGGGCAGAGCAGCGCAGCTTATTGCCGTATACGGATTGCCGCTTAACGGCCTTCTGATCTCACTGCTGGATGCCGCACAAAATGGAGTGGAGCATTTTGTCCGCAGCGAGACGTTACGGTATCCGCCAGAGTACCGGCTGGCTTTTCGCGAACTGGGTCTCTCTATCGGACTGCATGGCGTTGAAAGGGTGATACATCTGCTAGATGAGTATGCAGATAAGTTCGAGCAGAAAGAGGCAATTGACGAAGCCATATCGCGGTTGCAGAAACAGATAGCATTGGCGGAGGCGATTGAGACATTTTGGACGCTTCCGAAACATCAACAGAGTTCAACCTGGACGGAACATATAGATATTAACAGTGTCATGCTGGCCACCAGTCTGGCACCGGACGGATTTTTGAGTATTTAACCGGTGGCGTAATAGAGAAGGAGAAAACAGATGAGAAGCAGTAAAGAACTTATTCGCAGTATGCAGCATTCGGGAGTATTGAGAACAACCCGCATCATTACAGCATTTGAAAAGATTGACCGAAAATATTTTGTGCCGGAAGGCTTTGATGAGGAGATCTATGAGGATGCTCCGTTGCCGATCGGAAAAGGACAGACCATCTCGCAGCCCACGACTGTCGCGTTTATGCTGGAGCTGCTCGACGCCAAAGAGGGCGACCGGGTGCTGGATATCGGTTCGGGTTCGGGCTGGACGGCGGCACTGTTGAGCGAGATCGTGGGAGAAGAGGGTACAGTGACCGGAATGGATCGCGTCGATGAACTTGTCGAAGTCGGACAGAAGAATCTTGCACAGTTTGGATTCAAACACAGTTGCATTGAAAAGGCCGGCGAGAAGCTGGGGAAACCGGGGAGACAGTTTGACGGCATTCTCGTCTCTGCCAGTGCACCGGAGATCCCTTTTGAGCTTTTAGAACAGCTCAAGATCGGCGGGACGCTGGTGATCCCGGTAAAAAATTCGATTTTCAGATTTATAAAACTCTCGAATACAGAAGTGCAAAAAGAGGAGTACCCCGGATTTGTATTTGTACCGCTGATCTATTGAGTAAGTACCTACACTTTCCTAATAACGAAAGAACTGTACGCCTGCTCACTGTCGGATGGTGTTATATGTGTGAACTCTTCGTATTTGATAAGTTCCAGACCCTGCGGCAGCTCTTCTAGCATCTTATTATGATCGTATTGGAGGATGTCCAGTCCTGCGCATTGTGTCTGTCCTCCGACACGGAAGGTGCTGATGATCGCTATGCCTCCGGAGACTAAACTCTCCATTACCGTTTCAAAATAGTTAACGCGCTCTTTTTTAAGCAGTAAAAAATGGAAGACGGCTCTGTCGTGCCAGATGTTGAACTGCTGAGAAGGCTCAAAGTGCATGATGTCTGAGCAGATGTAGGTTGGGATGTCAGCGTTGGTCGCAAGTCTGCTTTTTACAATGTCTAGCGACGTTTTCGAGGTGTCGAGCAGGGTGATGTTTTTGTACCCCTTGTCGATAAGCCTGTCCACCAGGAACGAGGCACCGCAGCCTACATCGATGATGGCGTCATCTTGTGTAGAGTAGTCGGTTATAAGCTCTAAAGAAACCGTCGGAGAGTTTTGGTGCCACAGTACTTTTTTATAGTCTTTTGTCTTAAAAACATTGTCCCAGTGGGATTGTCTGACTTGGGTCAGCTCTTTTTTTTTTGCTCTGAATGTTGCACCGTAGGTCGTGTCAGAGGTTTTGTAGTGGGTCAATCCAGTACACTCGATCTCTCCAAAACCGGCTTGACTCATGATGTCGATGAGTTTGCCTTCTCTCAGCGTCCCTGCGACACAGTTAGCCCAGTCGCCTTCTTCGCTGCTGGCAGCACAACAGGTCGTTGCATCTTCTGTTGAGACATCGATCATGTCGGCAAACATGATCTTGCCGTCCGGTTTTAAGACCCTGTGGATCTCTGCAAAGACACTCTCTTTACAGCTTGTGAGGTTGATGGCACCGTTGGAGATGACAACGTCGACGCTCTCGTCTTCCAAAGCCATCTCTTCAAAGCTGCTCTCTAAGACCTCTACATTGGTAAAACCGGCCAGTTTTGCGTGCTCTTTCGCTTTTTGAACCATTTTAGGGGTGATGTCGACGCCGATGGCTCTGCCGGTTTCCCCGACGAGCAGGGCACTGACCAAAAGGTCTACACCTGCGCCGCAGCCCAAGTCCAAGACAGTAGAACCTTTTTCAATCGTTCCCAGTTCAAAAGGGTTGCCTACCGCGGCGCAGTAGTCCCAGATCTCTGATGGAAGCTTCTCGAACCACTCTTCTGAGTAGTTGTGTGCTTTGGCATTCTCAAGACCTTTGTCCCAGCCAAAATCTTTACCGGGTTGGTCTGCCAACTCTGAATATAGTTTAATTATCTGCTCATGACCTGCCATAATGCCTACTCCTCTTCTACTTTAACAACGATACCCAGACCATTGTCAAAAGGAAGACCGGCTAGAGCCCACGCTTTAAGTCCGCCTTGCAGGCTGTACGCGTTTTTATAGCCCAGGTTCTTTAGTGTCTGTGCAGCAAAAAGACTTCGTCCTCCTAGACGGCAATAGGCAACGATAACAGCGTCTTTATCTTTGATCTTGTTCATGATCTCAAACTCCAGGTCGCCTCTGGTTACCGCAAGCGTTTCACTTGCGTAGATCTCGCCCTCAGATCTTTGAGCGGCTTCTCTTACGTCTAGGACGATGACGTCCTCTTCATTGTCCAGCATCTTTTTTAAGACAGTAGGCGTCATCTCTTTTACTTCTGCTCTTGCGTCAGCCATCAACTTGTCCGCTTCTACATAACCTATACCGCTACAGGCTTTTGGTGCGTCACATCCAGCTGCCTTTTCGTCACTGATATACTTTAGGACAGGAAGCTCTTTTGCATCCTCTTCTGTGTCCTCTTTATTGTCATCTGCAACGGGCTCTTGTTTAACGTCAACGACGCAAGAGGTACAGGCTTCTTCAGTCTCAACATATTGATATCCCCATTGTGGAAAAGTGAGCATCACTGCTGCAAACACAGTTACTATGGCTAAAAAAGTCTTACTGGAGTAAAAACCGGTTTTCGTATCCTCATCACAAGCACAGTCAAGACCCTCTTTTTTTGGTCTCAACTTGTCCCACCATGCATAGAGCAGAACTACTATAGTCAAGCCGACCAGGTAGTTATGGTACGGTTCCATCCATGAGAAACTGGATGCTAAACTGCTTGAACCAGCGAGTACTGCCAGTACAGGGGTTATACAACAGAGTGATGCTGCTATAGTCGCAACGATACCTGCTAAGATTTTTTTATCAGCCATTAAATATCCTCATGTTGTATTTAGCTTATTAGCTAAATAGAATCGTGAATTGTATATTTTGGATACTTAATACAAAGTTAATTGTCTAAATTGCTAAATAGATCCTATTTTGATATAATTCACCCCATATAAAGGTCACCTCTAAAATGATATAAGGGTATATATGTTAGATATGGATGATAAGATCAAAATTTTCAAAGCACTGGGAAATGAGACAAGATTTAAGATCTTTAAAAATATTTTTACCGGCGGTTACGCCTGTTCAATCGACGATACCAAACCAAAAGATGACCTGATCGCGCAAGCGACCTGTGTTACCAGCATTGCCAACGAGTTTGATTTTGCACTGCCGACCATCTCTCGTCATCTTAAAGAGCTTAAAGAGGCCAAAATAATCATTATGAAAAAAAGTAAAAATAAGATCTATATTGAGCCCAACATCGAGACAATGAAAGAGATAGCGGAATGTTTTGGTACATTAGTAGGAAATTTTGACAAGGGTGTTGTCTACCAATTTGACAACACGAAGTAAACGCTCAGACGATCTTACTACAGCGTTTTGTAAATAAATGACTATATAGTCTATTAGGCATAATCATATACAATGCGGCCATTAAAACAGTTACACAAGAATATAAGGAACACACATCAAACCATCAGCTAAAAACAGAAAGCCGGCACCTAAGAAGAAGGGCGGGCTTTCACCGCAAGAGTTAAAAAGAAGAGCATCGAAAAAGAGTGCTTTAGAGACGGTCTACAAAGATGAAGTCAAAGATATGTTTATGACGTGGTTTAAAAAGCAAAAAGCTGCTGCAGGACATGTTATGAGCAAAACGGATGTTTTGAAAAATATCATAAAAAATCTGGATGCAAAACAAGATGATGTTTTGGAAGTTGCGATGAATGAGCTTAAGAGCAGTGGTCTCATCGAAACAGAAGAAGATGGCTTTACCTTGATGTTGACTCAAAAAGGTGCTGACTCTATTTAGCAAAACAGCTCAAGTGATGAAAGTTTACTTTTATCTTTCTATTGCTGTGGGGTAATAGTAGAAAAGCGAAGAGTGAATACCTGACACTTAGTCTACTTTGCCGCTTCATTCCAGATAGGATTTTCCCTGTCATCCGGGTGCAGCCGGGATCGTTCTCTCTCATAAATATGCCAATACGACTTGTCAAGGGCGGCATCTCTGTATTCGGCTTTTTTATCATGTTCAAACGGACACCACCAATTCTCGACAATCTGCACAAGGTAGGCCATATACTTAAAAAGCGCGACACTCAAAGGGCAGTAGAATTTGCAGTTGAAGATCCAGTAAAACCGGTATGATCTCCAATTCCTCCAACTGCTGTCGGTTTCATAAACAATCTGGTTTTTATAGCTGTAGCGGTGTGAAATCCATGTCGGAACAAAGTCCCGAAATGGTTTAACATCTGTCGCACCGACATATTTCAGGTGCGCTCTTACCGCAATAATACCTATAATAACGAACGGAATGGCAATGATAAGAGGCAGATAGATTAAGGGCACACCAATGAGCACTTTCCAGATCGGCTGCTTTTCAAAATTTTCCCCTATCTTTACTCTTTCCAACTTTTTTCCTTTTCCTATCCAATCCTAATGCACTT
Source organism: Sulfurimonadaceae bacterium (assembly GCA_049672605.1). GTDB lineage: Bacteria > Campylobacterota > Campylobacteria > Campylobacterales > Sulfurimonadaceae > Sulfonitrofixus. The sequence continues at coordinate 10,327 of JBATWM010000219.1, read as the reverse complement.
AAAAAGAGTTTATCATATTAAAGGTACTTTCGAGGACACTGTTTGGTGCGTCATTAAAACAGACCCCTGTGCAGAAATCTCCACTTTATGCCCCGTTATGAACATTCTCTAGATAATTGCCTGAAAATCAAGATGCAAAACAAGAAGATGCCTTGGAAAAAGCGATGGATGAGCTTAAAAGTAAGGGTCTGATCGAAACAGAAGAAGATGGTGTTACCTTGGTGTTGACTTAAAAAGGTGCTGACTCTATTTAGCAAAACAGCTCAAGTGAGAGGGTAGTCTCGTTAGAGACGCCGTTTTCTTCCATATCTAATCAACAATACGCATTATCTCTTGCAGGCTGGTAGTCCCTTTTAACAATTTTTTCAATGCATCCGCTTTTATATCAGCGCTGCCGTTACTGCGTATATAGCGTTGCATCTCTGCACTACTTTTACCATGTTCAATCATCTCTCTTATTGTCGCATCAACCCGAAAGTATTCAACAACCGCAACCCGCCCCATAAAGCCACTCTCTCTGCAGTGCGGACATCCAACTGATTCATAAAGCTTCACCCTCTCATCCGGTAGAGACAAAATCTCTTCGCGTGACTCGCTAAAATATTCAATCAACTCCTCTTTGGAGAACTCCACCTCTTTTTTACACTCGCTGCAGAGCCGTCGCAGTAGCTTTTGCGATACGACACTGAGAAGGCCGTCGGACAGGAGGTTCATATTGATCCCAAGATCTCTAAGACGTGCTATCGCCGTGACGGCACTACTACCAGAGAGAGTCGATAGAATCAGATGTCCCGTTACCGAGCTGCGTATCGCCAATTTTGCAGTTTCATCATCAAGAATCTCGCCGATGGCAATGACATCTGGATCTTGCCGTGCAATATGGTGTAGTGCCTTATCAAAGGTGTAATCGGTTTGGGTATTGATCTGTATCTGATTGACAAAAGGGAGACGGTACTCTACCGGCTCCTCAACACTAATAACATTTCTTCTTAAAATATCAATCTTTCGTAGCATTGCATAGAGCGTTGTCGTTTTACCACTTCCGCTTGATCCAATAATAAGAATAATACCACTTCTCTTATGCAAATCATGACCAATCTGCTCAACCAAATCAGATTCAAAACCGAGGTTTTCAAGGGTATAGAGCTTAAAATTCTCCGGCATCAGCCTAAGTGCCAGCTTTTCACCATTTAGTGTCGGAATGCTAGATACCCGAATGCTATAACAGCTCTGATAAAACTCAATAGTAAACTCCCCATTTTGAGGTTGTAGATGCTGAGCAATGTCAAGCTTACCAAGCACTTTGATCCGGATAACAACACTATTGTATAGCGTCGTTGGAATCGAGTAGGAGTGTTTAAGTACACCGTCTACTCGGTAAAAAATGTGCGATGTAAACCGTTCAGGTGTAATATGGATATCGGTAGCACGGTCTTTTATGGCATCATTAATAATCAAATCTACAAAAGCGATTACATCAATCTCTTCTTTTACAGAAACCTTTATAATATCGTTGATTCTATCTTCAATCGAACAATCAAGCTGCTCATAGTAAAATTGCAGATACTTACCTATTTTGCTGCTATCACTAACTACAAAACGGATTGGATAGCTGGTACTTTCTCGAAGATATTCATGAATCGCATCATCATTAGGCCATGCTGTTGCAACCACAAGCACACCATCTTCAATTTTAAGAGGTATTACCATGTTAAGTAAGGCAAACTCTTTGTCAACCAGCTCCAAAGTCTCACACATCGGAACATAACCGTCTAAATCAACATATTCAAGTTTATACTGCAATGCAATAGCACGAGCCAGTTCATCGGTTGTAATGAAATTAAGTTGGACAAGAATCTCGCCAAGTGCCTCGTTGGTCACTCTTTGTACATGCATCGCCGCATCAATCTGCTCTTGAGGAATAATTCCCATCTCTTTTAAAATTTCACCAATGATTTTAGCTCTCACTATGTGCCCCTTTACATGTGCTAATAAGATTATTATACAGCATTAGCAGGTCAAATCTTTGAAATTTTATAAACCATCCATACATCTATCTTTTAAGTACAAAAAAATGCACCCCTGTGGATGAATCTCCACTTCTGCCTCGTGCGGTATGATCGAAACAAAAGAAGAGGGCTTTACCTTGGTGTTGACGCAAAAAGGTACTGACTCTCTATAGAAAGCAGCGCAAGCGAGAAGGATGGTCTAGAGTAGCTTTTCGTACTCAGGGTGTTTTTCAACATAGGCAACAATGTATGAACATGCCGGTTTCATTTTAAGTGATCTTCTCTCAATGTCCTCAAAGACATCTTTAACTAAAGCACCCGCAATCCCTCTACCCCCAAGCTCTTTCGGTACTAAAGTTTGTGTCAGGTGCAAAACACCGTTATCTTCTTCATAGACAAGACGTGCCAGATGCCCCTCGATGTGGTATTCGTATTGACACTCTGCTTCGTTGTGTACCAGGTTGTAGTTTGTTTCCATGATTATCCTTTTATTTGTTTTAGTGTTTTAGAGATCCAGAGCATGTTTTTTCAGTGTTTCCAGGTCGATGAGCTGCAGCATCGCCTGATGCGTCGAGTGGATGAAAATACCCGGAGCCTGACCATCTCTGACCGCCTGTACAAAACGGGGTCCTGACAAACACCAGCTCTGTCCCGGTTTTACACCCGCAAAATTGTACTGCGGCATCGGCGTGGAGAGGTCGTTGCCCGCTTGTTTAGAGTAGTCCAGGAACTCTTGTGTCGCGTAGATACAGACTGCGTGCACTCCAGGGTTCTCCCTGCCTGTCTGACATGAACCGTCTCTGAAAAACCCTGTTAACGGTTTTGTACTGCAGGGTTCCAGAGGGCCGCCAAGGGCATTAATCGGTTCATACATAAATAGGCCTTTTAGAAAGTTATCCGATTGTATCGAAGCTCTTTTATATTATGAGGCGGTGTTTGGACTTTTGTGATCTTTTTAATTTTTCACTTAGTTTAACTACCTGTTGATTGCAAATTTGACCCTAAGGATGAATTTTAACAACGAATTTTCTTGAACCTGTGATAGTAAACAACAATGAACCTATAATTCTTACATGAAAACCCGAAGTATAAGTGCATTTGTATTGGTAGCATTGTTAAGCTTTTCATTATTTGTTAGTATGACATCTTCAAACGTGATGGAAAGTCCTTCGGGTAATGCAACAGAATATGTCGTTGAAGAGAGTAACATCGAGAGCGGTTCTGACGATACTTCTCTGTTCTCATCCAGTCTCAACGCTGCCTTGTACCAAGATATATCGATTACGCACTCTTCTAAAGATAAATTTTATACCTTCAAATTTAACAACGACCTGTTTAGACCCCCTATCTTCCTATAATCAGCATTCAATAAAACTACGATTACAAATCGATAAATTAATTATATATTAGGAAGAAATAATGTTAAAAAACAGTGCACTTCTAGAGGGTAACGATGTATTTAAAAACAGTTACTTTAAAAAACATGAACACGAATTACTCGATTTAGCTCAAAACGGTCAACATCCCAAGGCTCTTTTTATTGGGTGCGCTGACTCTCGAGTCGTCCCAAACCTCATTACGCAAACACCTCCGGGTGATCTTTTTGTACTTAGAAATGTAGGGAACTTTGTAGCTCCGTATAAACCGGATGAGGAGTTCCATGCAACTGCAGCCGGGATCGAATATGCCGTCGCTGCACTGAAAGTGTCTGAGATCATTATCTGTGGTCATACGCACTGTGGTGCTATCTCTGCCCTCTATTCAGGTGTTGACGAGACCTCGTTTATTCATACTAAAAAGTGGTTGACCCTTGGTTCTAAGGCAAAAACCTTAGCCACTTTAGCAGTGGCTAAAGATGCTCCCAGAGAAGATCTGCTGCGTTTGACAGAGAAACTCTCTGTTGTTTTTCAGATTGAAAATCTACTAACCTATCCATTGGTAAAGCAGGGTGTGGAGGAAGGTACACTTTATATTCATGGTTGGATATATGATATGGAAAGTGGTGATATAGAGTATTACGATCCCGATGAATCAGCGTTTAAATCACTCATGGAACTTTCAGGAGACAAGAATGATAAATAAACAAAACCTTTCAGGCAACATGTTTGGCGGTATAACAGCAGCTGTTGTAGCCCTTCCTCTTGCGTTGGCTTTTGGGGTACAATCCGGAATGGGTGCTATCGCGGGGCTTTACGGCGCTATTGCACTGGGTATCTTTGCCGCACTTTTTGGCGGAACTAGAACCCAAATAAGCGGCCCTACCGGGCCTATGGCGGTAGTAGCCTCTGCGGTTATAGCCGGAGAAATTGCTATATATGGTTCGCTTGAAGCGGCTCTCGGTACCATCGTAGCGACGTTTGTATTAGCCGGTGTTTTTCAAATTCTAATGGGTATTTCGAAGATCGGTCAATATATTCGCTACATGCCATATCCAGTTGTCTCAGGATTTATGAGCGGTATTGGTTTTATTATCATAATAATGCAGATATTCCCGTTCTTTGGTCTTAGTTCGCCTAAAAGTATTATAGAAGTCGTCAGCTCGCTCGGCAGCATTTTTACAAATATGGATCTGAAAGCCGTAGCTTTGGCGTTGAGCACGATCGCTATTATCTATCTCTTTCCTAGAATCACTAAAGCAGTCCCGTCCGCACTTGTAGCACTTATCGGCCTGACTATCATTTCAACTTTCATGGGATTAGATGTGCCGATCATCGGAGATATTCCCAAGGGTCTGCCTGATGTTCATATCGATACAGTTCTTGCTATGGATTGGCATCACCCGATGGTCATTGTCATTCCTGCACTGACTCTTGCGGCTCTGGGTGCTATTGATTCGCTTTTAACATCTGTAGTAGCCGACAATATGACAAAGACCCAACACAACTCCAACAAAGAGTTGATCGGTCAAGGCATCGGTAATACTATTGCAGGTCTTATAGGAGGCTTGCCGGGAGCTGGTGCTACGATGAGAACTGTGGTCAACATTAATGCAGGCGGAAAAAGTAACCTCTCCGGCGTTGTTCATGGTGTGGTTCTTCTGGTAGTGCTTTTGGGTGCCGGTGAGTATGCAAAACTGATTCCTCTTCCGGTACTTGCGGGAATTCTTATTACAGTTGGTGTTGGTATTATCGACTATAAAGGGATTAAACATCTGTTTCATGTTCCTCGTGCCGATGCCGTTATAATGGTCATTGTTCTGATATTAACGGTTTTTGTAGATCTTCTCCAAGCGGTAGCGGTTGGTATGGTCATGGCCTCTGTCTTGTTTATGAAACAGGTGGGTGATACGGCCCAATCGAAGTCCTCTAGCAACACCTTAGCCGACTTTCACGATATCCACCCTTTAGCAGATGAAAAAGATATTATAGACGAGATAAAAGATCAGATCTATATTCAACACTTTGACGGCCCTATCTTTTTCGGTTTTACGGCACACTTCAAAGAGATGATGCGCAGGCTTCCAGATGTCAGTGTCGTGATCTTTAGGATGGAAAATGTACCGACTATCGATCAGAGCGGAATGTATGCTATTGAAGATGCGGTATTGGAACTAGAGAAAAAAGGTATAAATGTCATCCTGACAGGTATTCAAAAACAGCCTGAGGATATGTTGCGAAATATAAAACTTATTCCTGGCCTAATCGAAGAAACGCATCTGTTTAAAGATTTTACATCAGCCATTTCCGCACTTAAAAAGCATAAAATGGAATTTGAATCGAGCAAAAAAGAAAATAAACGGACGTTACTTTGGAGATACTAGATCTTCGACGAAGTAAAATCTAAAAAGCATCGCTTTTTAGGGCACCTCTAATGTTGCGATTAATTTGGGAGATAGCTTATATGCTACAATTCTCCCAAAAAAAAGTTAAGGAAGTTCATGCAGATAGTAAGTGAGGATTTTTTATCTTTGGGCGTTAATGACCCTTCTGACATAAGTGACAACCAACTCAAATTACTTGATATTGATGTTGCTCAAAAAGAGTCATGGTATGAACTCGCTCTGGGTATAAACATCTCTGATGCAAGGGCTGAACTTTTCGTATTGCTCAAAGGCATCACGACCAAGGCCAATCAAGAGAAGGTGATCAAAAACTACAAGGCCCTGCAGAAGTTTAGAAAAGCACCTCCGGCACAAGAGAGCAAAAAAGAGGAGAAACAAGCGCCTGTTGCAGGTGACGTGACGGTCTATTGTGATGGCGGATGTTCTCCTAACCCGGGAGAGTCCGGCTCTGGAGTGGCCGTTTACAGAGCGGGCAGGGTCAGTGAACTTTGGTTTGGACTTTATGAACGTATGGGGACCAACAACACGGCTGAGCTTAACGCCCTTTACGAATCGCTTCTTATTGCACAAAAAGAGAGTGCAGCGGGGAACAAGGTGGAGATAAAGTGTGACTCTATGTACTCCATTAACTGCATCAAGATCTGGGCTGCCGGCTGGGAAAAAAAAGGGTGGACGAAAAAAGGGGGAGAGATCAAAAATCTTGAGATCATCAAACTCTCTTATGCCCTCTATAATCAGATAAAACAGAAGGTCTCTCTGTCGCATATCAAGGCGCATGCCGGTCTCGAAGGCAATGAGCTGGCGGACAGGATGACCGTTCATGCACGCGAGACAAAAGTCGAAGTCTTTGCCCGCTATGAGGACGATATTGATGTCCAAAAGATCTTAAGCATGAGGGCCGGCTAAGGGTAGCCAACTGTCTATCTCTTAATATCGTTTTGCATAGCGGAGATCGTTAGGATGACGACCGTTTTTACGATCGATACGAATCCTTTGCAGCGGTCTCTCACTGATACGCACGATCTTCCTACCGCCCCAGTAGGCAATGTTTTCATAACCGACCAATCGCTGTTCGACATGTTCGCAGTACGGTGCAGGTCTCTGGCGGTGTCTGTTAAGTGTCGCACCGATGATAGCGCCGGTAACGGCTCCGCCGATAGTGTGAGGGAGTTTGTGTTTTGAAGCAACACGACTACCGATAATACCGCCGACAACACCGCCTATGATAGCGCCTTTATGTCCGTCTATTTGGTGTTTGTTATGGTTTGGACGGCACTCTCTATAGGTGACGACTTCCTCATATATCGGTCTGCTGTGCAGCACTTTTACAAAATGGTGTTTACTCTTTTTATTGATCTTCTGCGTAGGCTGAACCTCACTGTATCGGTTGTGGTCGTTTTGATAGTAGTTATGGCTGCTGTTGGCCATGGCTGATGTACCCAGAAGCAGTGCGACTGCGAGAAGTAACGTTTTCATGCTGAACTCCTTTTGGCACCCAGAGTCTTTCGAGGTGCTTTTCAATTAGCATGTCGTAATGTAACAGCTCTTTGTGGAGTGATCGTGGAGGTTTTGTCAGAGGAGGCCAGGGTCTCTCTTGCGCTAAAGTTCAAAGAGCAGATCCGTACGGACAATGTACTTCACGCCGGAGAGTATCTCTTCTGAACTGTGCAGACAGTGCAGAGGGTGTGTACCATGCGGAAAACAGAGGACGCCGCCTCTAGGTGTCTTTACATCTACGACCATAACGTCTTCAGATCGTTTAGCGGGTTTTGACGGGTCATTTTTGTCGACATAAAACTCTGTCGCCCCGCCTGTAAAATCGTCACTCAGCAGTATTAAAAAGGTCATCTGACTGTACCTGTCTCTATAGGCATTGGTGATGAGTTTTTTATCCACCACACTGCTGCCTGGCCAGGCACCGTCTGTGTGCGGTCTGAAAAAGTCACCTTGTGCATACTTGTAGATACGAAAACGTTTGTTTAGTCCTAACGGCTTTTTGCCGTTAAAGATATTGTTGTTGTCATCCATAAGTGTTTTACAGCGATCCCAGATGATGTCATGGGTTGTGTCATCCGCTACCCAGACAAGGTTTTCATTGTGGCGTACGCTTCGAGGCAGAGAGACAGAAGCATCTTCGCTATAACCCAGCAGTTCTGTCGTTTTTACAAAATGTTCACACTCGTCTTTGGTAAAGAGATCTAAAAGCTGGAAGGCTCCAGGCACACTGTCTACTTCGACTCTCTGCACAGTTTTGTCGTATGCTTCATCCAAGGCTAAAGGGTTCTCTTCTTTAGAGGCCCATGTCGGTACGGGTGTGTTCTCGGCGCCTACTTCATAGGCCACAATAAAAAAATTGTTTATTATCTCTTGATGTTCCATTCTGAAATAGTACCAAAATAGAAGAGCGCTTCATCCATACAATGTGTTGATGAGTAATCTTTTAGCATTGTCTGAGTATCTGAAATAACAGGTACCAATAGGTTATAATGTTGAAAATAAACCAAGGTCTTATTCTCATGTCAAAATACCCGACACTCTTAGAACAATTTCGCTCATTCTGTTTTCAAAACAACGCTACCGACTTTGAAGAGGCTGTAGAATACTTTGCTGTTTTTGGCGGCATGGGTTGGACTGTCGACATGACTATACCTTTGGCCATGTTGATCGAAGAGAAGGTGTTGAAAAACTACCGTTACATTCATGGTGATATTACGAAGATCACGCAGAGCAATAAGACGCATCATGCACTTCTTACAGGTCTTGCTATCGGTGATAGACGAGAACACTCTGCATTTAAGCGTGCAAATGTCTCGAGACAAGACGGAGAAGAGTCTATAGACTTTCTTGTCGATAATGGTTTGCTGATTCGTGACAAGTCTCAAGCGAAGCCGGTTAATGAGAAAGAGGAAGTTTCCGACAAACTTCTTTTTACACTCCCTTTTCTGCGTTTTTGGTTCTCTTCTATCTCTCCTTATTACAAGGGTATCAAAGAGGGTGACTACAAAGAGGTCAATGCGCGTTTGAGCAACATGACACAAGACTTTTCGGAACTTATCTATACGCAGTTGGTGATGGAGCTTCTTAAAAGTAGTGTCAAAGATGACCCTATAGTGGAGATCGGCTCTTACTGGGACAAAAATGTCGAGATCGATATCTTGGCAAAGACGAAATCTGGCAAGATCATTGCGGGCGCCTGCAAGTACTCGAAGGCTAAGGCTAAAAAGAGTGAACTCTCAAAGCTCAAAGAGGAGTGTTCTAAGGCTGAACTCGATCCTGACACCTTTGTCATCTTCTCTAAAAACGGCTTTTCCAATGAGCTGAAAAAAGAGAAAGGTGAGGGCGTTAAACTCTTGACGCTGAAAAACCTAAAAATCCTTATGGCTGACCTTACTCAAAAAGACCTCCTTGTAAACACAAATAAGAAGTACTAAGGATTAGACAGACCAGCCACTGAAATGAGTTGTCTGATTTGACAACTCTCTTTCGAGCATAGTGTTACAGCATCGTTAAGTGCATTTGTCGTCTCAATACAGACAAACTCTCTATACTTATCATCAGGCAGATCATGGATGCCACTCTCTTTCCAAGGATTCCAGATCGTTGTTGAGTTGCTGCCGCTCTTTTCAACGATGATCTTTCTCTTTAGCTTCTTATCAATGATCTCACAGGTAGCGTCAGTCGGGATATAAACACGATTTACCTCCTGCGCTATCTGCAATGCACTGTCTTCGCGCTTCTCTTTTTTACTATCAGTGTAGTCTATGAAGGGTGTATCTTCAACACCAGTGATCTTAACAGTCGCTAGATCACTGATAGTGAAGTAACTGTGCAGTGCTTGTGTGATTGTAAAGGGATTTTCATCTGTGTTGACACTCTTTAAGTCTATAGTCAATGTCTTACCTATGGTGAAAGTAAGTTCTAGTTTAAAGGAGTAGGGGAAGAGGGTATGTGTCTGGGCATTATCTTCTAGGGTTAAGACGACTTCAGTCTCTTTAGTGTCTAAGGACTTTGTACTATTTAATGTCCATTCCATGTCGCGTGCGAAGCCGTGTTGGGGTTTGGTGCTGTCGGTTGGATGGAGACCAAACCATGGCCAGCAGATCGGGATGCCGGCATGAACGGACTTGGGAGGTGTGACACGGCTCTCTTTTCCAGCGAAGATGAGAGACTCTTCTCCTTTGGGCTGAAAATGCGTTAAATGCCCGCCGTGAAGATAGATCTCTGCTTCGGCGAGTTGGTTATTAATGAGAATCTTGGTTAGGGCATTATCGCACTCCTCAAAGGAGAGGTTGTCTGGAATTTCGAATGAATGATACGCATGGTTGCTAGGCATTTATGCTCCTTGTTCAGTGATTGTAGTCTTTTAAATGCAAAGGTGTCCTTATACTCTATAATCTGATGACAGGAATTGTTTATGAATCGTAGTATAATATAGGAGAATCTGACAATTAGGAAAAAACTATGGCAAAGATGAGTATGGCAGAGGAGATAAAGTTTCTCCGTGAAGAGGTTGAACGGTTAAAAAAAGAGGATGTAG
>JBATWM010000218.1:0-6145 GCA_049672605.1 Sulfurimonadaceae bacterium | reverse complement strand
TTGAACATAAGGGCAGTGTCACGCTTCACAAAGTAGCGCAACACTAGTTATTAAATGGGCGTTCTTCATACTTTATTGTTGAACCTACTAAGTAAAGAGCTGAACTTTTTATGGACTCTATAGAGTTATACTCTCCTACGCCAAGAGCGCAGGTACTATCTTCAAAAACGATACTTATTCCTTCACTCATGTCTACTAACGAGAGTCTCTCATCTTCGATCAGACGTGCATCACTTACGCCATCTACTTCAAAAGCAATATTGATCCAGTCGTAACCACGGTTTTGATCTTGAACAGAAAGCTCGATTGTGAAGTTCAGTGGAGAGTTCATGATTACTGAATAGAGTTCACCATCAATAGCGTTGTCAATTCGTGTTAATAGTTCACTTATTTTATTAGAAAGTAGAGGTTTCAATGTCGTCCTTGTTAAAGGTGTCTGTAAATTGGATAGATGGTGTTGGAGCTAAAGCCGATTTACGATTTACCTTTCACCGATTTGGCTGTGCCAAATCTTATTGACAGCCCACACATTCCATTGAACGGTCTTCGACGTCATTGCTTGCATCTGGCGATTGAGAACGTAGATAGTAGGTCGATTTAATTCCCAGTTTCCATGCCAGCATGTAGATCTCATTGAGGTACTTACCGCTTGCTTTGTCTAGGGTAATAAATACGTTTAGACTTTGGCCTTGGTCGATCCACTTTTGACGGATCGCACCGGCTTTAATCAGGATGCGTTGGTCAAGGTCATAGGCCGGTGTATAGTAAGACCACGTCTCAGGGCTTAAATTAGGTACAACAACAGGAATGAGACCACTAAGGTTCTCTTCGTACCATTTACGCTTATAAACAGGCTCTATGGCTTGTGTAGTACCGGTTAAGATAGAGATCGATGATGTAGGTGCAACAGCCATCAGGTAACCGTTACGCATACCGTTCTTTTTGATACTCTCACGAAGTTCGTCCCACTCGTAGGCAGAAGCAAAAAGACCGCCGCGATCGACAAGGTTACGAACCTCTGCATTGGCGTGATCCATCGGCAAGATACCGCGGCTCCATTTTGAACCTTCAAACTCTGGGTATGACCCTTTTTCAACGGCTAACTCAGAAGAGGCTTTAATGGCGTTATAACTAACAGACTCCATCACTTCATCGATCTTGTCAAAGTGCTCCTGGCTTCCCCAGCTAATGCTTGCTTCTGCTAACATCTGTGCTTCACCCATAACACCAAGTCCTACAGAACGTGTACGCAGGTTAGTACGTTTTACTTTCTCTAAGGGATAGAAGTTAAGGTCGATAACATTGTCGAGCGCACGCATTGCCGTCGGTACGATACGTTCGATGTCCTCTTTTTTGTTGATGCGAGAGAGGTTGACCGATGCCAGGTTACAAACAGCTGTTGCCCCATCGATCTTCTCTTTCTCAACAATAAAGATCTGTTGTCCGCCGATGCTGTCAAGTGCTGTTACCTTGTTAGCCGGTTTTTCAATACCGCTGTCCACTTTGACGATCTCATCTTCTTCATAGGTCAAGAACTGGCCATCTTCAAACTTGAGTTTGATTAGATAGTGGTTAGGGGCTGTGTTTTGGAAGATCTCGGTACAGAGGTTTGAGCTGCGGATAATCCCTTTGTGATCATTCGGGTTAGCACGGTTAGCATTATCTTTAAAACAGAGGAAAGGGCTGCCTGACTCAAAGTAAGATGTTAAGATCTTACGCCAGAGGTCTTTCGCTTTTAATTTCTCTTTCAAGATACTTTCATCATTTTCAAATTCGATATAACGTTTTTCAAACGCTTCACCATAAAGGTTAGTCAGGTCGCGTGTCTGGTAAGGATCAAAAAGAGTCCAGATAGCGTCTTCTTGGACACGTTTCATAAAGAGGTCGCTGATCCATAGAGATGGGAAAAGATCATGCGCACGGCGACGCTCTTCACCCGAGTTCTTTTTTAGATCCAGGAAGTCATTGATGTCGATGTGCCACGGCTCAAGGTAGACCGCGATGGCACCCTTACGTGTGCCAAGCTGGTCAACGGCGATAGCAACATCATTGGTGATCTTGAGAAATGGTACGGTACCGCCGGCTGCATTTTGGTGACCATCGATGAATGAACCGATAGAGCGAACCTGTGTCCAGTCCCAACCGATACCGCCCCCAAATTTAGAAAGCAGTGCCATCTCTTTGTAGGCGTCAAAGATACCTTCAATGTTGTCCGGTGTTGAACCGATATAACATGAGCTGAGTTGGTGACGAGGTGTACGTGCATTTGAAAGTGTCGGTGTTGCCAACATAACTTCAAACTGAGAGATCATGTTATAAAACTTGATCGCCCACTCTTCTCTGTTCTCTTCATTCTGTGCCAAGAACATTGCAATACCCATAAACATATGCTGTGGAAGTTCTATCGGTTTGCTCTTTCCATCTTTAATAAGGTAACGGTCATAAAGAGTTTTTACACCCAGGTAGTTAAAGAGCATGTCGCGTTCAGGAACAATGTGTTTGTCCAGTGCCTCAAGATCGTACATGTCACGCAGACCAAGAAGGATGCGCCCCTCTTTCTCGCCACGTTTGAAATACTTCTCTAAGTTGCAGTAACCGGTAAAACCATTTACTTGGTGGTAGAGGTCAAACAAAAAAAGACGTGATGCGACAAATGTCCAGTTCGGCGCATCGATGTCGATCTTGTCAACTGCTGTTTTGATCAGCGTCTCTTGGATCGCTTCAGAGGTTATGCCGTCTTGGAAGTGAAGTTGAGCATCAACTTCCAGCTCACTTTGGCTGACACCACTGAGACCTTTTACAGCAGCAGAAGTGTACTTTTGGATTTTGGAGATATCGAGTGTTTCACGTCGACCGTTACGTTTAAGAATCGTGATCATTTTTTCCCTTGGCGCATAATTTTTTGTAATTATTGTATAGTAATAATATTAGAATTACTTGAAAACTCGTTTAAAGATTCCATCCACATTTTTAGTGTAGTAATCATAATTAAAACACTCACGGATTGCATCTTCACTTAGACTTGCTCTAAGCTCTTCGTCTGCTAACAAGTGGTTGAGATAAAGACTCTCACCTTTCTCATTTGTCGTCGGTTTGCCCTGCTGGATCTCTTCCCATACTTTCATCGCATTACGTTGAACAATGCGGTAAGCATCTTCACGGCTAACACCTTTGAGTGGAAGTTCAAGGAGTACACGCTGAGAGAAGACCAAACCACCTGTCAGGTTCAGGTTTTTCATCATGTTCTCAGGATAGACCGTTAGGTTAGCGATAACGTTATTCATACGGTGAAGCATAAAGTCTGAGGTTATGAAAGAGTCTGGTAACCAGAAGCGTTCAGTTGATGAATGTGAGATATCACGCTCATGCCATAGACCAACATTTTCCATAGCCGGTAGAGCATAAGAACGGATCATACGTGCCAAACCTGTTATGTTTTCTGTTAGGATAGGGTTACGTTTGTGTGGCATGGCAGAAGAGCCTTTTTGCCCTTTTGCAAAGTACTCTTCACACTCATAAACTTCTGTACGCTGCCAGTGACGAACTTGAATAGCAAACTTCTCTATGCTAGATGCCATTAAGGCTAAGGCCGTTGCCAAACGTGCATAACGGTCACGTTGGATAACCTGGTTAGAAGCCGGTGCTGGTTTGAGGCCCAGCTCTTCACAAGTGATCTCTTCTAACTCTAACGGTGCGTGAGCGAAGTTACCCATTGCGCCAGAGACTTGACCAACAGCGATAACATCCATAGTCTGCTCAAGGTTCTCTAAATGACGAGCCATCTCATCGTACCAAACAGCTAGTACAAGACCAAAGGTTATTGGCTCGCCGTGAATACCATGAGAACGACCAACCATCAAGGTCATCTTGTGTTCCATTGCTCTTGTCTTAATCGACTCCATGATCATCTTGACATCATCGATAATGATATTAAGAGAAGCTTTCATCTGAAGAGCTACGGCTGTATCGACAGTGTCCGATGATGTCATACCGTAATGGAACCAACGACTCTCGTCACCGAGTGTCTCTGAAACGGATGTTGTAAAGGCAATAAGATCATGACGGGTTACCGCTTCGATCTCATCGATACGTTCAATATTAAAACCGGCATTAGCCACAATTTTGTCAGCGTCTTCTTGAGGTATCTTTCCTAGTTTAGCCCAAGCTTTAACAACTGCTTTTTCGACATCTAACCATGCTTGGTACTTTGCCTGCATAGTCCAATTTTTTGCCATCTCTTCACGTGAATAACGTTCTACCATTTTTGCCCTTTGTACTTTTTAATTTATGTTGATCTATTCTCTATCGTCTTTGAAACCACCCTGCTTTAGTGTTGGCAGTTTAGTGGGACCCTTTAGATATAATTCTGCAAAATCTCCAATTAAATATCCTCATGTTTGTAGCTATTTAATTGAAGATTTCTATGCAGTTTAGATATATCATAATACAAAAAATACTCTAATAAAGGGTTTAAAAAATGCCATTTGTTCATAAGCAATTTCAGGTTCAAACGAAAACACCGGCTTTCCTTTTTCTCATCAAAGAGTTAGGCATGACACACAAGGTTGCACAGCGAATGATCTCGAAAGGTCGGCTGCTTTGTAATGGTGAATATGTGATTAAAGACTCTTTTCAACTCGAAGGCAAAGTGGAGCTTATAGATTTTGAAGCAGTGTCAAGAGGATTGAAACCGATCTTTGTTACTAACGACTTTGCACTCTTTGACAAACCGTCCGGTGTTTTGATCCATCCACAAAACCGTCACACCCCCTACTCTCTTATTGATGAAATAAGACACCACTTCGGATACGATGCTAACATCACACACCGTATAGATCAAGAGACAAGCGGATTGGTGTTAAGTGCTAACAATAAAGAGAGTGAACGTACTCTCAAAATGATGTTTGAAAATCGTCAGATGAAGAAGCGGTATGTGGCATTGGTGCATGGTCATGTTTCACGTGAAACATATATCGATGAACCACTTTTGCGTGCTCAAGATGAGAGTGCCTTAGTAAGAATGGTTGTAAAAGTTCATGAGACCGGTAAAACTTCCCAGACAAATATTATTCCAATAGAGTATTTTCCTGATCTAGATATGACCCTTGTAGAGGCACAACCTCGAACTGGTAGACAACATCAGATCAGAGTGCATTTGTTTCACGTGAAACATCCGATAGTAGGTGACCCGATCTACGGTCAGAAAGAGGAAGATACTGTTCGTTTTCTAGATAGAGAGATCAGTCCAGAAGAGCGAAGAGAGTTGTCCGGTGCAACCCGACTATTGCTTCATGCTTCTCATCTTGGTTTTGAGTTTGATGGGAATGAGTATGACATTCGTTCTGCTGTTGACTTTAGAGAGCTTGCCTTAAAAGAAGTGTCTGAATAGGTTTAATACTATTCAGTTCTTAGTGCAATTACTTTTAGATTGCTGTATATATACTCTCTCTTTTACCTCTTGAATTTTATTATTTAATCAACTTTTACTGACTTCTCTTTCCTTTTTTCTCCGCAAAAAACGAAACCAAAAAGCTCTCGCAACGGCTTCGAGGTCGACAGGCTGTCGACTACTTCACTTCCACTCTTTTTGACACTAAAAATCCCTAACTCGCTACGCTCAGACAAAGTGATTTTCTTAACGTGACAAAAAGAGTTCCAGTTCACTCTGCAGATGTTGCGAAAAAAGCAAAGCGGTAACGCATCTATTAATGTTAAAACTTCGTTTTAATCCCTGTTCTTATTGCCTGATAATTTGTATTTTTTATGTCGAATGTGTTGAAAAGCTAACCCCTTGTCTCAATTATTGTTGTGTATAGTAGTTAGAGTTGTAATGCGTCCAAACATGATTTTGGCAGTATGTGTCAAAACAAGGGTACCGCTCGCGAAGCGATGTTTCTCCGAAAATGTACGGAGGTTGAAAGTAGGAGTTTCATAACGGTGAATAGTGGCCGAAGGGTATTGCACTTTCTTTATTTCGTTAGGTGAAGGCCGTTAAGAAAAAGCAAACTGCTTTGCTTTTTTAGGACTGGAACCGTAGACGTTATGTGAAATATCGTCGAAGGCGTTTCTTTGTGCACGCAAAGAATGAAATGCATGGGAAAAGCTTAGCTTTGAGTCGTGAAAAAGTGACATACTAGCTATTAAA
>JBATWM010000217.1:0-8724 GCA_049672605.1 Sulfurimonadaceae bacterium | reverse complement strand
TTGTAATACTCTGTATTTCTCTTCTGTATAGTCGCCTGTTGGCATCTTCTCTTCTTGCATAATCATATGCAAATAGTAGCAGTTTTTTGGAGGAACTACCGTTTTCTATGACATAAAGGCATCAATTTAAAGTGTTAATTGAAACAGCAGAGACGATCTTTTACGCAAGCTATCTCTTTTGCAAGGTCTCAGAAGGCAACTCACCAAAGAGCTGTCTGTAATCTGCCGCGAACTGCCCCATATGCCAGAAGCCCCAATCGTTGGCGACATCAGTGATCTTGACCTCATCCGTCGAGGATCTTTTCAGATCCAGTCGAGCACCGTTTAGGCGCAGTTTGTTGAGATAGGCTTTCGGTGAGATGCCAAACCGTTTGTTAAAACAACGGTAGAGATTACGTTCACTTACGCCCGCTGTTTGACTCAGCTCACTCACTTTGATCGGTCGGTGCTTGTTCGTCTCAATATACTCTTCGAGCTTCCTCCATATCTGATCACGATTCTTTGTAACCTCAACAAAGGGAAGGCTCTCATCTGAAAGAAGTGCTTCTATCAGTGCAGAGAGCAGCTCCTCTTCAAGACAGGTCTGAAAGCTCTTTACATGGACAAGGTCAGGATCATCGTCAACACTTTGAAGGTATTTGTCAAAGACTTTTTGCAGTTCTTCCATCTCGGCGGCACTGACCGCGACAAGGTCCTGGCTAGCAACAAGCTCTTCGTAAACAGTGCGTTCACTCTCTTGAAGCCTCGAGAGCAAGAGCTCTTCCGGCACGCTGATGGTGTGCGGATCGTTTTGCGAACCCTTAGTGACGACATCGAGATCAGCGCCCGGCGGAAAGATCATCAGAGTGTTGAGGGGGACATCTTTTTTTCGCCAAAGGAGTTGTGAATCTTCACCGGTGTGAAACGCAAACGTTCTTCCGGGCGGGATCGCTCCCACCTGCTGGGTTATCCCGCTGAATTGTGCCTGCCCTATATAGAGATTTCCGGTTTTGACCTGCACAAGAGTATCGGAGATCTCCCTTGGTTCAAGCTGTCTTATTTCAATTTTCCAGTGACGCAAGGCTTCGGCCATCGCACTAAAGTCATCAAAGGTACGTTTCATATAAAAATTTTCACTCATCTTCTCAACTTTGGCAAATTTTTGATGTTCCTTGAATTACCATTTATTATACACTAATCCAATATTGCAGAGGTGATTAACTATTAATCATCTGAAAGTGCCAGAAGAACACTTATGGCTAAAACAGCGCACAAGAACGCACTAATGAAAGGATCTGAGATGATGCAAACAAAATCTTTTATAGTAACACTGGCAATACTGCTTTCTCTCCTTATCGGAGGGGGAAACAGTGCACTTGCAGATGAGAACTTGACGACTGAGCAGACGAGTCAAGATGCGTGGCAATTCAATCTCGCACCTTTTTATCTTTGGGGCATCAACCTCGATGGCGACATGACGGCCGGGACACAAATTGTGCCGATCGATGTTCCCTTCAGCGATATTTTTGACTCGCTGGACGGTGCTTTTATTGTACATTTTGAAGGGATGCACAAGAACCGGTGGGGCTTTTTGGTTGATCTAAACTACATGGATCTGGCAAGCAGCTTCACGGGACCTTTGGGCTTAAAGAGATATGACATAGACCTTGACATCACTTTGGCAGAGCTTTCCGGACTCTACCGCATGGAGCATGATGCCCACAACTTTGATGTTATCTTTGGTCTTCGATATGTAGACATGTCCAATAAACTCATGGTAGAGAATGGACCTACGCTTATAGATGGCAGTAAGAGTTGGGTGGATCCGCTTATCGGCGGTCGCTGGATATGGGGGTTTTCACAAAATTGGGCCCTCAATACCCGGGGCGATATAGGCGGTTTCTCTCTTGGATCTGATCTCTCCTGGCAGGCAGCCGGTCTGATTGAATGGCAGCCGTTCAAGTATGCCTCGTTTCTGGCAGGATATCGTGCTATTGGTATGGACTATGACGAAGGTAGCGGAGCGGATTACTTTAAGTTTGATGCGACGATACACGGTCCACTTATTGGTCTTAATTTCAAGTGGTAACGCAACCACTTGCAAAAGTATAGATGAACAGCCACAAAAGTGTATAGGATAAAAACGGTGCAACTCAAGAGCCTTCGCCATGTCAAAACAAGCTACCTCCTCCTCGCTATGATGATAGCTGTAACGTCGCTCCTTGCTGAAACAAAACAAGACGACTCACTGGCAACGGCTGATCTGGCTGAGATCGACCGCCGCCTGAACAACCCGCTCACAAACATCTGGTCACTCACCTTTCAGAACAACACCTCCGCCAAGAGAGGTGATATCATCGATGGTACCGAATACACGAACTATCTCTTCTTCCAGCCTTTCTTGCCCTTTGAGGTCGGTGCGAAACGGCAGTTCATGCTCACCTTTCGTCCGGTTTTCCCCATTGTCACGCAGCCGGTGTTCGATCCCTCCGATCCCCGGAACTCAACGGGCCATACAACCGGGTTCGGAGACATTCAGCTCTTGACGCTGGTGGGGCCAAACAGAGGCAGAGGCGTGGTGTGGGGCGTGGGCGCCACCTTTAAATTCCCAACAGCTTCTGAGGATATTCTCGGAGAGGGAAAATACCAGGCAGGTCCGGCCGCTATGCTCTTCAATATTGGCAAACCGTGGGTCGTCGGAGTACTGGCGCAGCACTGGAACTCCTTTGCGGGCGACGAGAACCGCGCAGATACAGAACAGACGGACATCCAATACATCATCCGCCGTTCGATCCCGGGAGCGATGTCCATCGGTATGGGACCGACGGTCACTGTCAACTGGGATGCGGAGCCCCAAAACCGTCTTACCTTCCCGGTAGGGCTGGGCATCACCAAAACAACACGCTGGAGCAGCACTCCGATCAAACTTCGGGCAGAGGTCCACTACTCTGTCATCAAGCCCGAAGACTTCGGTACCGCCTGGAATTTCCGCCTGCAGATCACCCCTGTCATCAACAGCCCGCTCAAATAAAATGCTAAAGCAGCCATAGACAGAACAGCGCCATATCTGCATCATAAAAGTCCCGACTGTATAAATTTTCTACCTACTCTCTTCAACATTGGCAGATTTTTGATGTTGAATTCAATCCTTGCAGTAATACAATAGTCTTAGAACAATGCTATATGAAATGAATTTTAGCTCGAGGATAAAACTATGATAAAAAAATCCACCATATTAATGGCTGCACTGCTGATGACCAGTGCCTGCGATGCTTCTGATAAGTCGACCGCTAAAGCAACTCCTGCAGTTGCAAGTAGTTCTTTGCCGGCAATAATTCATGATGCTGAATACACCATTATTGAAGCTCAGAATGGCAAGGCATGGGCTGCCGACGATGAGACACTAGATAAAAAACTGGCCGATATCCGCAAGAAGAACGGTGGTAAGCCGCCAAATATCGTTTACATCCTGCTGGATGATGTGGGTTTTGGTGAGATCGGGATGGATAACTTAAGTGTTATTCGTGGCTATAAAACACCCAATATGGATGCCTTGGCCAAAGAAGGTATGAGTCTGAACCGTATGTACACAGAACCTTCTTGTACCCCTACGCGTGTTGCTATGATGACAGGACGTTATCCAACACGTACGGGATTAACCGAAGCTAAGGCGACGCTTGCTGGCGATGGATTATCTGCCGAAGAGGTAACACTTGCCGAAGTACTCAGGGACTCAGGTTATAACACCTCTCATGTCGGCAAATGGCATATGGGTGATATCGAGCAGGCATATGCAAGCAACCAAGGTTTTATGCACGCAGAGTTCCCTATACACCAGCAGGGACAGCTTGCCATTATGGGTAGAGATATGGAGACTGCAGATATCATTCGTGGTGTAGATCCTAGCAGACAACAACAGACGTTCACTTTAGATAAACTTTTTACGCCTGATCCTGCGCATATGGTGACAGGTGTTGAACTTCGCGACGGAAAACTCTATGAAGTTGAGATGAAAAGCGGTGAAGCGTGGACGCAGAAAAAGTACAGAGAGATGAACGAGCGCTACCAAAGAAATGCGCTGGATCAGCTTCGTAAGCTTTCCAAGCAAGATAAGCCATTCTTTTTGAACTATTGGCCGCTGTTTCCACTCTCTTTTGTTCAAGAGTTTAGAAGTAAGTACAACACTTTAAATGGTGGTACTATGGCCGATATCCTTGTTGAAGTTGATGAGTGGATCGGAGAGATTGTTGCAGAAGTAGACAAGCTCGGTATTGCAGAGAATACGCTTATCGTAGTCATGGGTGATAACGGGCCCTTCTTGCAGTATGAAGGTCCTACAGGTCAATCAGACCGTATCTATCGTGGGGGTAAAGCAGATCATCTTGAAGGTGGTGTTCGTGTAAATGCCTGGGCTAGATGGAAAGGTGTGATTGAACCAGGCAGCAGCGCTGAAGATATCATCCACGTCAGTGATCTCTTTACTACATTTGCCAGATTGGCCAATACCATGGATGGTGTACCAAGAGATAGAGTGATCGACGGTATCGATCAAAGTG
Organism: Sulfurimonadaceae bacterium; assembly: GCA_049672605.1. Taxonomy (GTDB): domain Bacteria; phylum Campylobacterota; class Campylobacteria; order Campylobacterales; family Sulfurimonadaceae; genus Sulfonitrofixus. The sequence goes on along the minus strand of JBATWM010000217.1, from coordinate 4,189 downwards.
GTGTACTGCTTTTGGGTGAGACCCATGGACGTAGAGATTATGTCCATATCTATGAGGGACCTATGCTTAAGTCAGTGGTAAAGAACAAGTATAAAATGCACTTGGCGCCTCCGGGAGCCAACCCTATTGCCTCACCGATATTCGATCTGTATCGTGACCCTAGAGAAAGCCGTCCAATCGACGCTATTAAGTATGGACCATGGGCCGGTGGTCAATTTGCTGCTATGGTCAAACGTCATCTGGCGTTTAAGAAAAAGTATCCGGATAGACCTGCTACGCATGCCAGACCTTACGAGGGGATAGAAAACCTTAGACCAGAAAGTAAAAAGATCGTTGAGATCTTTATGTTGGGACTGCCTCAGAAATAGGAAATGTAATGAAAAATGCTGTGGATGCATTTCTGTACAAACAGAGTGTCCATTTAAAATAAAAAAGGAAGATGAAAATGGGACTGACAAAATCGTTATTGGTACTGACAGTTTTACTGCTTTTCAGTGCTTGCTCGCAACTGACTTTAGAGGAGAAAAACTCGCAACAAAAAGCGATCGACGATATGGCTGACTATACTATCGAAGCACTCTCCAAAGAGGATGCCGCCATTATGCCTGAATTAGAGCAGGCTAAAGGCTATATGGTCGTGAACTGGAAAGTGACTAAGGTGCCTGTTGTCGGTGCAGGTGGAGGCAATGGTGTTGTTGTCGATCAACGCAGCGGTAAACGCGTCTATATTACGGTCAAACGCTTTGACATTGGTGGCGGTTGGGGTGCGAGGTCCTATAAAAACCTTGTTATCATCAATGACGATGCGCTCATGGACGAGGCCAAAGACGGTGTAATCAAGTTTGAAGCGGGCGCAGAAGTGGCTGCAGGGACAAAGGGTGTTGATGGGGGAAGCGGTGCATTAAACCCTAAGATCCAGACACATATGCTGCTTGATGGCGGCGGTTCAGCAACAGCAACGGTCAGGGTGCTCAGATCCAGTTTGAACAGTGATCTTAATTAAGTTGCCTACAGATAGGCAGGAGAAGACCAACGGTGTCGTAGAGCCCGACAAACCTGTGCTCTACTCTAAGCCGTCCCGAGCGTATTAGAAGAGTTTGAATGAAAAGGTCACCAAAAAGTATGATTCTTTTCATAACTACACTAAAAAATATTTTAAACAGATCTTTTCCGGATACTAAGAGACATCATGTCGATTAGTGCAATCGGCTTTGAAAAAAGATGTTATATTCATAGTACTGAAACTAACACACATCATAACAGAAAGATAATAGCTTGAAAACAGTACTTCTCATCACCCTCCTCATCTCTGCGCTCTTTGCATCAGATGCCACTTATGTCGGCGACAAAAGTTGTGTCGCTTGCCACAAAGAGGCCTATAAAGAGTGGAAAGGGTCGCATCATGACCTGGCCATGCAGGTCGCTGATGAGAAGAGCGTACTGGGTGACTTTAACAAGGCGACTTTTCGCTCAAAAGCGGGTATAACAACGACCTTCTTTAAAAAGGGCAAGAGCTTTATGGTCCGTACCGACGGTCCGGACGGCAGACTGCACGATTATGCCATCGCCTACACCTTCGGTCTCTACCCGCTCCAGCAGTATATGGTGAAGTTTCCGCAAGGGAAGATCCAGGTCCTGGATATTGCCTGGGATGCCCGTTCAAAAAAAGAGGGGGGCCAGCGCTGGTACCATCTGCATCCGCATGAGAGCATAAAATCTGATGATGTGCTGCATTGGAGCGGTCCCAACATGAACTGGAACTTCATGTGTGCGGATTGTCACAGCACCAACCTCAAAAAAAACTATGACCCTCAGACCAAGAGCTATGCCACCTCGTATGATGTCATCAATGTCTCCTGCGAATCGTGTCACGGCCCCGCCTCCAACCACCTCAAATGGAGCAAGCGCGGGCAAAAAGGTGCCAATGGATTCGGCTTTCACCTAAAACCCTCTTCGTACAACCGCCAGACTCGAAAAGGTGACCTGAACCATACAGAGACGGAGATGTGTGCCAAGTGTCACTCGCGACGCTCCGCTCTGGATGACAACTACCGGCCCGGGGATAGCTTCAGTGACCATTTTCTAAATGTTGAGTTGAGAGAGTCCCTCTACTTCAGTGACGGCAAGATCAAAGACGAGGTCTATGTCTACAACTCCTTCAGACAGAGCAAGATGTACGAGGCCGGCGTCACCTGCTCGGACTGCCACAACCCGCACTCTCTGAAACGCAAGGCTGTCGGCGAAAAGGTCTGCTATCAGTGCCATACCCCTGAAAAGTACACCGCAACCGCCCACCATAAACACAAGGTTGGTTCAGAGGGGGCTAACTGCATAAGCTGCCATATGCCCTCACGTCTCTACATGGGCGTAGATGAGCGAAACGATCACAGCTTTAGAGTGCCAAGACCGGACCTTTCGGTCAACTCAGAGACTCCTAACGCCTGTAACAACTGCCATAAAGACCAAAGTGCGCAGTGGGCGACAAAAGCGATGAAGCAGTGGTACGGTGAGATACCTCTCGGCCATCAAAACTTTTCGCATGCCCTGGATGCGCTGCACACCAACGACAGACAGGCGCAAACACTTTTATACAAAGTGCTGATGTCGGATGCACCCCATATCGCTAAAGCAACCGTCATCGGCTATCTTGGCAACTATCCGTCCAAACAGAGCTACATGACGATCCTGCAGATGCTGCGCAACAGTGATGACCAGGTCCGTCTGAATGCACTCCGCGCACTGGAGAGCTTTCCGCCGCAACATCGCGTTAGTAAAACGTTTGAACTCATAACAGATAAAACAAAAACAGTGCGTATGGAAGCAGCAAGACAGCTCAGCAGTCTGCCTCAAGGAGATCTGGACCCTCAGACCCGATCAATGCTTAACATCGCTATCGAAGAGTACAGACAGACCCTTCTCTTCAATGCCGATAGAGCAGAATCGCAAAATGCCCTGGCTCTGCTCTATATGAACCTGCAAGCGCTCTCAAAAGCCGAAGAGGCCTTTAACGAAGCGCTGCGGATAGAACCGATGTTTATTCCTACCTATATTAACTATGCCCATTTTTATCAGCGTCAGCAACAAGAGAAAAAAGCCTATGCGGTTCTGCAGCAAGGGCTGAAACTGCATGCGCAGAGTGCTGATCTTTGGCATTCGCTTGGCTTGTGGTATGTGCGAAACGCTGCCAAAGAGAAAGGCGCCGAGGCCTTGAAAAAAGCGGCCACATTGTCACCCGACAATGCGCGATACCAATATGTCTATGCCGTTGCCCTTGCTGACAAAGATCAGAAACAAGCGATCAAAGTCTTAGAAAATTCCCTGCAGAAACACAGCGGTGATATCGATACCCTCTCTGCACTCTCCTATTTTTACAATCAGCTTGGCGATAAGACAAAAGCCGACTATTATCAAAATGAGATACAAGAGGTTCAAAGCCTGAAGAAACTACTGAACAGATAAAGCGTTCTCTTTTTGGAGTATAATTTGGGAATATAAAAGGAGCTTTTATGAAAGTTGCTATTCCCGTCAAAGACAATACCCTGACCTTCTTCGGCAATGCCGGTCATACACCCTATTTTGCGATTTATACCGTAGCAGGGGCCGGAATGTTCAGAGCATTTTCCTTTGAAGAGCTGCGCGCCAATCCGCGCAGCGATCTTGACCATGAACATGATGATGAGGGTCACGCCTGTTCGCATGACCATGATGACGAAGCCCATGTCAAAGAGCACCTCAAAATGGGTGAAGTGCTTGAAGACTGTGCCTATATCGTCGTCAAGCGTGCCTGTAAAAACACCGCGGCCGCGATGGCAAACTACGGTGTTGGCATTGTCAAATACAACGGAGACTCCACCAAAGCCGACGCCATCCTTTCCGGTGTCTCCGCGCAGTTGGTATAGCTGATGGCCGATAAGAGCATTCTCCCCTTTACAGCACCCTTTCAGAGTGTCGTCATCGGCACGATCAGCGAAGAGGCTCTTCCCTTCTCTTCGTATGCCCCCTTTCTCCACCGCGATCACCGACTCTATATCTTTATCAGTGATATCGCCACGCATTCACAGAACCTCAAAGCCAACAAAAACGCCTCTCTCCTCTTTATCGAGGATGAGTCTAAAGCCGACAACATCTTTGCCCGTAAACGGATCTCGCTTCAATGCACATCAACGCTGATCCCAAGAGACAGCAGTGC
>JBATWM010000216.1:0-16796 GCA_049672605.1 Sulfurimonadaceae bacterium | reverse complement strand
TACTTGTCAGCCTTGATGTCAAAGCCTAAAAAATCTTTTATTTTACTAATCATTATTCATTCCCCATTTTCGATTCACGATTTCCCATTTACGGATGCAGAGCATCATCTCTGATTACCGACAAAGAATCCGCCCGCCATACTGAGCGGGACCGATGTCACATAGAAGAGGAAGCGGTCGAAGAGCTCGCTTGTCACCATCAACACAAATGCCACTGCAAGCAGAGCCAAAGCAGCGCTGCTGAGTCCGGCTCCAGCCAAAACCGTGACGATCAACGGCAGGAGAAGAGCCCCACCGATGAAGGTCGCCATACGCACTTTTGCGTGTATCGGGAAGAGCTCATCATAGATGCGTTTTGTCTTTGTCAATTCGCGTTCATACTTTTGAGGTGAGGTCAGTGCACGGCGGTCTTCAAAGGTGAAGAAGCCCTGTGCAACCGCCAAGGCCATACCGGCACTGATAAGCGGAATGACCGCACTCTCTTGACCGATGACAAGCGCGCCGAAAGCAAGAAGGTAGAGACCTGTGTAGGCCGTACCGAAGAACTTCAACAGTGTTGTCAAACGGTTCCAGGATGGACGGGCTTCGATCTGGTAGATCATCCCCTGAGCGTAGATGCCGAAGAGGCCGACAACCAAGGTCACCGCCTCAAATATAAGACGCAGAAGAGGGTTGACATCCAAGAAGTAGAGTCCGGCATTGACCGTCATCATTCCCGTAAAAGCGCCCAGAGCGAGCGCTTCGCGAGAGAGCCATGAGCTCTTGATGTTCTTCATCGCACTCAAAGCCAAAAAAGGACGTCCAAGGTGCAGTGCCGATAGCGGCAGACCGAGTGCGGCCGGTACAACAACTAAAAGTGCCAGGATCCACGATGGACTCTCCAGTCCCAAGAGACCAAAAAACTCACCCATAAAGAGACCGAAGAAGGCACCCAGTGACATCTGTGTCAAGACCGTCATAAAGACAAGCGGCATCTCGGAGTGAAAAGGTTTCAGGTGATGTTCATCGGCTCTGCGCATCTCCTCTTCATAGTTGTCAGGCAGCGTAAAACGTGTTGTTGAGTTGGTAACACGGGCATCGACAAGATGCGGCATGTTCCCCTGCTCGTCGATGTCACCAGAGAGCCACTCCTCAACATTGACCGTCTCGATCATGATCGCACCGGCCGGACAGGCTTGGACACAGGCCGGCGTCTCACCGACATCCAAGCGTTCGTGGCACATGTGGCACTTGGTGACGATCTTGCGCTCTTCATGGTAGGTCGGCACACCGTACGGGCAGTTCCAGGTACAGTATTGGCACCCTATACAGGTCTCATCGTCATGGACTACGATACCTGTCTCGCTTATCTTTATATAGGACTCCGTCGGACAGCCGATGAGACAGGCCGGGTCCACACAGTGGTTACAGCTCATGGAGTTAAAGAGCATCAGGGTGTCGGGGAAGGTTCCACTCTCCATCTCACCGACACGGCGCCATTTCACATCAGCCGGATTGTTGTTCTGCTCGTTACAGGCAACTTCACAGCAGCGGCACCCGACACAGGCCGTCGCATCAAAGTGAAAACGGTACTGCTCACCCTCTTTCAGGTCAGGAACATCGATGGAGTAGTTTCCACACTGCATCCCCGTCTCCGCTTTGTAGCTAATAAAATCTTCTAATGGTGTTTGCAAAAAAAACTTTCCTCGGGACAGAGCTACTGTCATATTTGGAGACATTATATATCCTTCGCACACCAAAACCGGAACAATAGTGCCTATTTTTTAGACAGTATTATTTAATGAAAGTACCTAAAGTAGAGAAGTCGTCTGAAACAGCATAAACAATCAGCCGATTATGAGGTAAGAAGATAAAGACGGCTACGCATATTGCCAAAGACTTAAGTGTGTAAGCGTGTTCTGTGCGCTCTAGTCTTTCACCGCCAAGGTGTCTATTTTTTAATCACAATTCTGTCAACAAAGAACTTTCTTTCAATTACAATACCGTCACTAAGCCAAAAGGAGAAACACATGGCAAACTTTAAAGCACTCAAAGGAGAGGGTCACTGGCCGACACTGCTGGCAGCCTTTTTATACTTCGACTTTTCATTTATGGTCTGGACAATGCTCGGGCCCCTTTCAACAGAGATCGCTGAATCTTTAGCAGCAACAGGCTTCATGATGAGTGCGGGAGAGAAAGCGACACTGCTTTCTCTCCCAATTCTTTCAGGAGCACTTCTTCGTATCGTACTTGGTTTCGGTGTTGACAAATTTGGTGCCAAGAAGACGGCTCTGGTATCACAGGCTATCGTTATTACAGCGCTCTTCTTTACTTATCTGCAAGCCGACAACATTACCTACAACCAGCTTCTTATCGTTGCACTTGGTCTAGGTTTTGCGGGTGCATCGTTCGCCGTTGCTCTTCCGCAGGCAGGTCAATGGTATCCGCCTAAACTTCAGGGTGTTGTTCTTGGTATCGCCGGTGCGGGAAATATCGGTGTTGTTATCGACTTCCTTTTCGCGCCAAAGATCGCTGAGATCTGGGGTTGGTCATCGGTGTTCTTAGTGGGTGCTGTTCTCTCAACGATCATCTTTTTTACCTACCTTTTCATGGCAAAAGATGCCCCTGAGTCTGTTTACAAGCAAAACCCTAAAAAGCTTAAAGACTACGGCAAGCTTCTTAAAGACAAAGACACATGGTGGTTCAACCTTTTCTATGCGATCTCTTTCGGTGGTTTCGTCGGGTTTGCAGGGTACATGAAAGTCTACTTGATGAACACCTACCAGCCAGAGATGGCGGCCCTGGGTATGGACTGGTTGGCAGAAGAGAACGTTAAAGTCATGGCGGGTTACTTCGGTGCACTCTGTATCTTTGCCGGTGCGGTTCTTCGTCCGGTCGGTGGTGCTATCGCTGACAAGATGGGTGGTGTTAAGTCACTCTACTTCTTCTTTGGTACGGTAGCGGTTATGGCGACGATCAATGCGTTGATCGAACTTCCCTTCGCCTTGGCTATCGTTGTTCTTTTCTTGATCATGGCCAACCTCGGTATGGCTAACGGTGCGGTCTTCCAACTGGTACCGCAGCGTTTTGGTAAAGACATCGGGATTATGACCGGTATCATCGGCGCTGCCGGCGGTCTTGGCGGTACAGCACTTATCAAGACGCTTGGCTGGTCTAAAGGTGCATTCGACGGGTACACTGCCGGTTTCCTGATCTTTGCAGCAGTTGTCCTTGTTGCGATCGCCGGTATCTCTCTTGTTAAGACGCGTTGGAGAACGACTTGGGGTGCGACTGCAGGTGGTATAATCTAACCTTACTGCAATAAAAAGATACGAAGCAGTTCGTACCTTTTTTGATTTGCTCTATTCAGAGCATCTCTAAAAGGGTATTATATAGTTCAGAGGTCATAAAACATGCTACAGATAAAATCTTCGCAATACATCAAACCCAAAGCAGCTGACATCAGCGGTGACGACGCATGTGACCATACGCTCTTGGAGAACACCCTCTTTATCTCGGTACTTTGTGACGGTGTCGGTTCTGCCAGAAAAGGCGGGACTGCTGCCAGACAGACGGTCAATTACTTTATGAGCCAGTTCAAGACACGCCCCAAAGCGTGGGATGTTGGTAAATCTATCACCGTATTTACGCAGCACATCAACCGCATGCTCTTTAAAGAGTCCATGTCACAGTATGGGCAGATCGAGCTCTTGACAACACTGAGTATTGCGGTCATTGACGGCGAGACGCTTTACACCACCAACCTCGGCGACTCACACATCTACCTGCAGCGTGACAACGGCCCGCTTGAACTGCTGAGTGTCGACCACAATATGGACGATGAGTATATGTCCCATGTCCTGACCCAAGCCTGTGGCCTAAACGACCATGTCGAACCTGAGATCAGAGAGACCCGACTTCAGTTAGGCGACAAGATCATTCTCTGTAGCGACGGCGTCTACAACCTCATCAGTGATGAGGAGCTCTCAGACAAGATCAACAGAGGACTCAGTGCCAAGCTCATCGTCGAAAATGTCACTAAAGGGCATAAAGACCATGACCGTGATGATGCCTCTCTTCAGATCTTCACCGTCACTGCTTTTGATGAACGCAGTGCCGCCAAAAAGCAGGTCTTGATCATTCCTGAGACCCTGAAGAGAGGCGATGATATCGATGGCTATATCTTGGATGAGCCTATGATGGAGCACGGACGCATCTGGAAGGTCAAAAAAGATGACAAGAGCTTGGTCATGAAGTTCCCGATGAGCAGTGACGAAGAGTCGATCGACCAATTTGTCCACGAAGCCTGGTATGCGAAACAGATCACCCATAAAGCCTTTGGGGACGCCTGGATACCGCAAGAGAGGACCTTTCGCTACTACCTGATGGAACTCGTTGAAGGTAATAACCTGATGGACTTTCTCAAAGGTCAACATCTCTCTATCGACAACGCCATCAACCTCGCCAAGTTTCTGCACAGAGCCGAAGCCCACCTGCTTAACCTCGGCCTTGTCCACGGTGACATCAAACCCGAGAATATCATCGTCTACCGGGACAAAGACGCGGCAGGGACCCGTTTCAAGATGGTTGATTTTGGCAGTATCGTCGAGATATTTTCTGAGAACTCGCGGGCAGGAACACCAAGTTACTTGGCACCGGAACGTTTCAGCGAAGCAGCCATTAACGAGGCTACGGAGATCTTCTCTATCGGCGTCACTATCTACTGGGCATTGACAGGGAGATACCCATACGGTGAGATAGAGCCGTTTCAGACCCCTAAGTTCAAACAGGCACCACCGCCAAGCAAGTACAACAAAAACATCCCCAACTGGCTCGACTCTGTCATCTTGCGTGCAATTGCTATCGACCCGGAGGAGCGATACGAGCACTATTCAGAGTTTTTCTATGAGCTCAAAGATCCGTCCAATGTAAAACCTTACTACTCAAAAAACAGCACCTTTGTTGAACGCGAACCTTTAATCGTCTACAAAATCGCCTTTTTCAGTATGGTAGCCATAGAAATTGCTACAATACTGTACTTTACAACATAAAGGGCACCTCTAACAGAGGTGCCTCAAAGGATTCATATGCGTATCTTATTTGCTGTTTTTCTGGCCCTCTTCATCAGCGGATGCTCATCCCTGAAAGTTGCAACCGACTATGATCCAGACGCCGATCTTACGCCTCCAAAAAACTTTGCTATTGTTCATAAAACACTCGAGGGTGAGGACACCTTAACATCTGACCGTATCATTGCTGCGCTCAAAAATGAGCTCATACAAAAGGGCTATAAAGAGACAAGCAGAGAGGAGGCTGACTTTTACGTTCTGTTTCACACCGGCGTCACCTCTAAAACACGCATCGACACGGACTATCAATATGTGAACATGTACCCTTACTCGTATGGCTACGGTTACAGAGCAGTCGCTGTACCGCAAACGCGGACCTATACTTATGATGAGGGAAAACTGATCGTTGATGCTGTTGTTCCCCAAAAGAACAAGATCATCTGGCGCGGTACCGCTGTTGATTACCTCAAAAGCATGAAAACCCCGCAAGAGAAGACAGCTTATATCAACAAAGTTCTCAAAGCATTAATGAAAAAATTTCCAAGATAGTGATGGCGAATAAAGACTCTTTTTAGCCTCTGCGTTCTATACTCCTCATATAAACAGAGTATGAGGAGCATTAATGAGTGACTGGTTTGATCGTCTCTTTCACGATTCAAAAGCTGCAAAACCCATGCTGCACCATTTTGGGCGCAGTATCAACGCACAGCTCAATCCCCAAGAACATCAACTTTTCAACCAAGCGGCAGAGGCGTTTAGTAATGGTCAGACCACGCAGGCCTATGAGTACTATCTCCGTTCACTTGAAAACTTCACTGGTGACACCTCCAACCAGAATGTACGACTTCACTATGAAGAGGAGGTTCTCCATTTTGAACTTTATCAAGGGAGTGCCGTTATACGAGGCGTGGTCACAGACAAAACATTTGAGGCCCACACCGTCATCACGAGTAGATTTTTGATGAATGTTGCCGTAAAACGCCACCTTTTAGAACGTAACGATCAACTCACCTATGTACGCTACTACACCCATGGTGACTTTTTAGAGCTCAAGGTCTATCTCTACAACACCACCATGACACCCCAAAAGATCTTCTATCCGCTTCGCGAGCTTGCCCTCAATGGAGACTATGAAAAAGAGTACATTCACTATCACTTCAAGCAGTCGCAGCTTACCGAAGTAGAACACCTTCAAAAAATTGACGAGAGTGAGCTTCAGATCAAATACGACGCCATGCAAACGTGGATAACAGATTGCCAAAAAGAGCTGACCCAACTCCCGTCCAATGACAACATCAGCACCGTCTCTTTCACACTTTTGAGACTCCTGTTTCAGATAGACTACCTGCTTGTCCCGCACAAAGATATCATGCAAGAGATCTTTGAAAAGATCAACAGCTATTTTACGGACGATGAACGTCTGGTCGAACAGAAAAACGATGAACTGCTCACCTTTATTCAAAAGTTGCAAAAACTTGAGTTTACAGCGTTCTCATCTCAATTTTACAAGGCGTGCTACACTTTTTCACCGATGGAGCATACCACCTCAGAAGAGCTGAACCAGTTCATAGAGGCTTCCTTAGAGAAGTATCGCTGGTTCAGACAGCACCGTTATGATCATGTAGCCTCTACCATCAACCGTTATATCCCGCTCTACATACTTTACAACTACGGTCTACACCCCTCATACCGGGCACTTTTACACCTGCTTGTTGAGACCCAGAACAGTGATTTTTTTGTTTCACTCGGGTATAAGGCCTTGTACCATACGGAGAGTAAGACCTTTGAGAAAGATGCCATTGTCAAAGGCATTGATAATGCGATAAAACCTTATCAAGAGCGGTTTGCCCACCTTGAAGCCTTTGGTAAAATGCTCAACTATACCACCTTGGAGGAGTTCAGTCACAGTTTTTATCTGCATCTTAAAAACCTGAACTATACCGAACGATGAATACACAGACCATACTGCAGACCTATATCAACAACATCATCCAGATCAGCACCCCTTACGGCAGCGGAAGCGGCTTTGTCATCGATGACCTCATCATCACCAACTCCCATGTTGTCAGCGGCCTCAAAGAGGTGGTGATCTCCGCTAAAAAACTCAAACGTCAAAAGGCTGCCGTCATCTATGATGACCAGGTCCTGGATCTTGCCTTCATCGCACTGCCGGAGATGAGCATAGACAACCCACTTACCTTGAGTGCTGAAGCCGTACATGACGGTGATGTCGCCATCGCTATCGGTCACCCTTACGGCCTTAACTACTCTACGACAGAGGGGATCGTCTCAAAGGCCGACAGACTCGAAGACGAAGTCGAATATCTGCAGATCGATGCCGCTATAAACCCTGGAAACAGCGGTGGACCTGTTCTCAATGCTAATGGCGAAGTGATCGGGGTCAACACCTTTATCCTGCTCAACACACAGAACCTCGGTTTTGCCCTTCCCTACTACTATCTCCGCGAAGCGATCGATGCCTTTAAGGCCTTGAATACAACGAACATCATCCGCTGTTTCTCCTGCAAGAATCTCATCGAAGAGGAGCGCATAGAAAATGACTTTTGCCCTCGCTGTGGGGTCAAACTGGACGTTGCCAAACAGCGCCGTCTGGGGTACCGACCATCCGGAACGGTTGCCCTGATCGAAAAGATACTCGCTGCAATGAATATCGATGTCACCATCGCCAGAGAGAGCCAGCGCAGCTGGAAATTTCTCGAGGGAAGTGCCCGCATTAACATTAACTTTTACGAAAATGGGATCATCATGGCCGATGCACTGCTCTGTAATATGCCCAAAGAGAACATTGAAGCGATGTATGATTATCTGTTGGACAAAAATGACACCTTCAACTATCTCCAATTTTCCATCAGTGAAAACAGTATCATCCTCTCTTACCTCATCATCGATTCATCACTGACATTTGAAGAGGGAAAGAGAGGGCTTCAACGGCTCAAAAAAGCGGCCAATCAATATGATGATATATTAATAGAGAAGTTTGGGGCAACACGCCCGAAGAGAGATGAAAATGAGTTTTAGAGCGCTCTAGTCACAGCGTTTGGTCAGATCGAACGAGAAACCTACAGCAACATCTTCCCAGGTCTTTCCCTCATGCGCTGCGTAACAGTTCAAAGTCAACATCTTCAGCGGTTCCAATGCATTGAAGTCGGCAAGTTGGAGTACGCCGGCTGCACTGAACTTTCCATCTTTTACCGCATAACGCAACGGCACATCGATCGACCGGTTGTTCATATAGACATTGATGACCATCGTTCCCGAACTGTTGTCACCTTTCATAGAGACAACATCCGCTTCGATCACAGCACCCTGCATCATGTTAAAAAAGAACTGCGCTAATTTTGCATCACGATAGGGATCTTGAGAGTCAACGTTGTTGACCTCCAGCATCACCCTGCTCTTTAGAAGCAGACTCTTTAGATCTTTGGCTTTCTCGTTTCCCTTGTAGACGATGGCCATAAACCCGCCGTTAACTCCGATCTTCTTCGGTGTTTTATAGGCGGTCCATGTTACCTCAACAGGTGAACTCTTTTCTAATACGCAATCCGCTTTAAGCAGTGACAAGCTCATAAGCAGTACAAACAAAAACTTCTTCATCAGCAACCTTGATATTTGCCGGCTATTATAAACAGATTTGCTTTAATACTCTAACAGACACGCGTTTAACCCGCTTCGAATTGAGTGCTTGTTAGAATTAAGTAGACATATAATATATCTGTCTTACATTCCAATGAGGTAAGGAAAAAAGATGTGCTGTAGAATGATTGGCATGGGGATGAAAAAATATTTTTTGAACGTTCTGATACTCGTCATGATTACCTTTGGCAGCACGCTGCTGCAGGCCGAAGAGACAGTGCCTGACACAACACTTTTAAATCAAAGATTTTAGGGGAAAACATGGGAAAATTTGGACTATTTTTGGCACTACTCGTCTCATTTTTTGGCTGCAGTGCGTCGCACCAACCGGAACCGTCTGCCTCACATGTAAGAATCTATACGACAGATATTAAACTCGATAGTTGCAAATACTTAGGAGAGGTCATCTCGACAGAAGGCGTGTGGTACAACTACTGGTTCATCTCCAACTATAACCTCACCAAGGGGGCACGTGACGGTCTGCGGAACCAGGCCCATGCGCTTGGCGGGAATGTTATACATGTAGAGAAGAGCTACTATGTCTATACCACATCAACCGTCTTTGTGGGTAATGTTTACCACTGCCCTCTCAACTCGGACAAACATTGAGTAGATAGATAATAGATTTAAATCATAAACGTATAGAAGTACTTCCAGCCAGAGGTATAAATAGGACTCAACACGTCATAGTACAGCCTCAGTTTACTCGAAATTGCTACAATACCATCAACAGTGTCAGCATCTGTTATTTGACCGATACACAGTTAAAAACAGAGCCCTTTGAACAGATATTGCATATCTTATGTTTATTCAAAGAACGCAACACAAAAACAGTAGGAACATTATGAGCAAATCACCTTTTATCCCATTTGAAATCAATCTTGACAGCTTTAACAGTGAACTGACTACAAAGCTTGACCATAACCGTAAAACACTTATCCAGCTTCTCGACATCAAAGAGAAGAGTTACCAGAACTTTGTGAAGCCGTTTGAGATGATGGATGAGAGGCTTGACCAGTTTTTCACCCCTCTCTCTCACCTCAACTCTGTCAACAACTCAGAGAGAACACAGAAGGTCTATGCTGACGCCCTTGCGCCTCTCACTGAGTACTCAACAGAGATCGGACAGAACCTCGCTATCTATGAAGCCTTTAAGATCATCAAAGAGCGAGAACAGAGTTCTCTTAACCAAGAACAGCGCCGAGTTGTCGATCTAAACATCCAGGGGTTCGAGCTCTCCGGTGCCCATCTGGACCTAGGGCCAAAAGAGCGTCTAAAAGCGATCAACCTCCGTAAAAGCGAACTCACCAACGACTTCTCGCAAAACCTGCTTGATGCGACCAATGCCTATGAGCTGTTGATCGAAGATGCCAAGGATGTTGAAGGTCTTCCGCAAAGTGACATCGAAACGGCTAAAACAGAGGTAGAGGGCAAGACACTTTATCGTTTTACGTTGCAGATGCCCTCATATATCGCGTATATGACCTATGGTCCAAATAAAGGCTACCGTGAAGAGCTCTACCGTGCTTACACCTCACGTGCACCGCAAAACGCAGCGATCATTGATGAACTGCTCTCCCTTAAGATGGAGATGTCGCAGCTGCTCGGTTTTAAAAGCTACGCAGAGTACTCTATCGCCACCAAGATGGCGCCAACTACGCAGAGTATCATCACCTTCTTAGAAGAGCTCGCTACCAATGCACATGAGCAAGGCCAAAATGAGTTAGAAGTACTTAAAAAGATGAGTGACACGCCACTTGAGAGTTTTGACACCGGATACTACAGTGAGATACTCAAAAAAGAGAAATATGACATTGACGAAGAGGCCTATCGTCCCTACTTTGAGCAGAACTCAGTTGTGGAGGGAATGTTTGTCTTTTTACACAGACTCTTTGGGGTAAGTTTCAGAGAGACGGATGAGAAGTTGTGGGATGAAAAAGCGAGTGCTTACGATCTCTATGTAGATGAGAAGCTGCGCGCGCGTATCTACCTCGACCTGGAGGCAAGAGAGAGCAAACGCGGCGGTGCATGGATGCACAACTGGCAGAGCCACTGTAGAGACGAAAACGGCCACGAGCAGCTTGCTTCTGCCTTTGTTGTCTGTAACTTTCCGGCCTCTACAGAGAAGAACCCGTCGCTTCTACGCCACGACGATGTGGTTACCCTCTTTCATGAGATGGGTCATGCCCTGCACCATATGCTCTCAACTGTTGATGAGAATGGTGTCAGCGGTGTTAACGGTGTGGAGTGGGATGCAGTGGAGTTTCCTTCACAGTTTTTAGAGAACTTTGCGTATGAACCGGAAGTACTTAAACTCTTTGCTAAACATCATGAGAGTAATGAGATACTCAGTGACGTGATGATAGAGAAGCTGGTTCGCGCGAAAAACTTCCAGTCCGCCATGGGAATGTTACGCCAGTTAGAGTTCTCTCTTTTCGACTTTAAACTGCACCTGAGTCTCTACCAAGGGGATGAAGTTCAGAACCTGCTTGACCGTACCCGCGAAAAAACATCACTGATTAAACCGCCAAGTTACAACAAGTTTCAAAATGGTTTTGCGCACATCTTTGCTGGCGGTTATGCAGCGGGATACTACTCCTACAAGTGGGCAGAGGTCTTGAGTGCTGACGCCTTTTTTGCCATTGTTGATCAGGGGATTTTTGATACCAAACTAGGTCGTGACTATCTCGACATCATCTTGGCGAAGGGAGGATCACAGAGTATGCAGACACTTTTCAAAGAGCTGCTTGGACGTGAGCCTCAAACACAAAGTCTATTGCGTCTAAACGGGATTGGGTGAAAAAATTTCTCCCTCTTTTTCTATTGCTAGCCACCCTACTTTCAGGAGCTGACGTGAAAATAGCAACCTACAATGTCGAAAACCTCTTCGACCTCAAATACAGCGGTCACGAGTATGAGGAGTATGTCCCCAACACCTCATGGCGCTGGAACAGTGAGACCTATCGTATAAAGCTCAAAAACATCGCCAAGGTCATTGTCGACATGGACCCTGACATCATCGCCCTGCAAGAGATCGAATCCCTGCAGGCTCTCAAAGATCTTAGAGCACAGATCCAGAGAGACGGACTTTATCTTCCCCACTATGCTATCGCCTCTTCCAAAGACACTTCTGTTAAAGTAGCACTGCTTTCAAAGTACCCTCTGCGCTCACAGGAGCTGCGTGTCACGGCCTCTTACCAATACCGTAACATCTTGGAAGCAAAGGTAGAGCTTGGCAATGAAAAGCTCTATCTCTTTGTCAACCACTGGAAGGCCAAATCCGGTCCTGAGAGCAGACGTATAACATCTGCCAAGGTGTTAAAACAGCGTCTAAGCGCCCTGGGTGATGTCAACTACATCCTGTTGGGTGATTTCAATTCTGACTACAGAGAGAATGAGACCTTTGTCAAAAAACGAAAACTCAATGATACAAAAGACATTACCGGGATCAACCATATCCTGAAGACAGTAGATCACAATGAAGCAGTGACCTTTATGGACCTAAAATCATGCCGTGAGTGTGCCTACAACCTCTGGTATGAGCTCCCAAAGGAGAATCGTTGGAGTCATAAGTATCGTGGACGAGGGGAAGGCTTGGACAGCATTATTATCTCACCCAAACTTGCTGATACTAAAGGGATAGAATATAAAGAGAAAAGTTTTAAAAAATTCGATGCGCCCTATCTCTTTAAAAAAGAGAGTATATATCGATGGCAACGCAGCCGAAGTTATCCTAAACACCATACCGCCAAAGGCTATTCGGACCACCTGCCTATCTACGCCACCTTTAGCTATTAGACCCGGACTATTGCATGGTCCGGGTTAGAGACACCAGTCAATAGGTGTTATACCATTTGCTTCAAGATAAGCATTGCTCTTGGAAAAAGGCTTTGAACCGAAAAAACCTCTGTAAGAAGAGAGCGGTGATGGGTGAGGCGCTTTTAAGACAAGGTGCTTACTGGTGTCTATCAGCTTCTCTTTACTCTGCGCCGGTTTCCCCCATAATATAAAAACCAGATGTTCTCTCTCGTCGCTTAACAGTTTAATCGTTGTGTCTGTAAAGGGTTCCCACCCCTTCTGCTGGTGTGAACCGGCTGACGAGGCTTGCACACTTAAGACGGCATTGAGTAAAAAAACGCCCTGCTTAGCCCAAGAGGTCAGATCGCCATTTTGCGGCATCTCACAACCCATATCATCCACTAACTCTTTATAGATATTTTTGAGTGAAGGCGGCAGTGCCTGACCTTTCACAGAAAAAGAGAGACCATGAGCCTGGTTGAGTCCATGATAAGGATCTTGACCCAATATAACTACTTTTACATTTTCAAATGGGGTGATATGGTACGCATTAAAACGCTCTTCTTTAGGAGGAAATACAGTGTTAGCCTGCTCTTCATCACGAAGAAACTGGATCAGCCTTTTGAAATACTCTTTGTCAAACTCACTAGAGAGTCTCTCCCCCCAGCTATCTTTGTCTGGAAACACTAGGCAATACTCTCTTGCATCTCTTCAAGAGAGACAGGTTTACCAAGCCAATACCCCTGTGCCCAATCCACGCCAATCTCTTTAACCGTGTTGTATATCTCTTCAGTGCTGACAAATTCAGCCACCGTCTCAATACCCAGCTGCTGAGCAAGTTTGGCAATAGTCTCAACCATCAATCTCGAGTTTCTATCCGTATCTATATTAGAGATCAAAGAGGAGTCGATCTTAATATAATCGACATTCATATTTAAGATATGGGCAAAGTTTGAATAGCCTGAACCAAAATCATCAATGGCTACTTTTGTACCGTATGAACGTACAGAATCGATAAAGAGCTGCACATCACCATAATTATCCAAGGCCTCTGTCTCTAATATTTCAAAGGTTATAAGAGAATTATATTCAAATGAGTTAAGCGCATTAATTATCATTTTGACGATTTCACTATTACTCATATCTTCGACTGACAAGTTGATTGAAACAGCGACTTTATTATTTTCAATCGTCTGAAGTATCTTATAAAACATTATCCTTGTGACTTCCGGATAAAGGCGTAGACGCTTAGCAATGTTTAGAAACTGATATGGCGGTGTTACTGTTCCATCCTCTTCTATCATTCGAGCAAGCCCTTCATGACGTATCGGTATAGATGCATCTTTAAGTGAGACAATCGGCTGATAATAAGGAACGATCTTGTCACTGTTTATAGCATGGATCAGCTTTTTAGAGCAGAGTAGGTTGTCTTCATATGCCTTTTCCATCCCCATTGATGAGTTGTAGATAGAGAGGCCGGTATGGTGTTTCTTGGCCTCTTTCAGTGCGATGTCGGCACAGGCAAGTTGGTTGACACTGCTTGAAGCAATACCAACACTGGCCATTAAGATATAGACCTCTTCACCATATGTAAACTGCTTTGAGTTAAGACTTTTTTGTAGATCTCTGATACCCTCAACAAACTCCTCTTTGATCCTGACTTTACTACTGACAAGGGCAAACTCGTCACCATTAACATGATACAGGCCACAAGAGTCTGGTGTATTCTCTATCAGAAATCTTGCCATCTCTTTAATAGCGATATTGCCTAACTCTTCTCCAAAGTAATCATTAAACTCTTGAAATTTATCAAGATTAAACAGTGCCATATGAACATTTCCCATCAATTTTATGTCTTCAATAAGACGGTTACGGTTTGGCAACCGGGTCAAGGGGTGGTGATAATAGCGATGTTCCAACTCTTTCGTTTTCTTGCTCACGTCACGCTCTAAATCTTGTGAATAATTTTCCATACTTTTTTGAAGTTTTCGTTGTTTCTCTTCCGCTTCTATTGCACGCTCTGTCTGCACCTTATATTTTTGATTAAGTCTCTGCATAGAGAAAAAAGCAAAAAGGAGCAAAGCGATTCCGCCAAATATGGAGTATCGCACATTATCAGTTGCTTCTTCACTCGCTTCTTGAACTTCAGCAATTGCATCGTTAAGATAGATACCGCTAATATCTTGAAGTTCAACCACATCACTGGCCACTTTTCTAGCAACATTGCTATAACCTATCAATGCATCTTCAAAGTCTTCTGTGTCATTCAAGTCCCATGCTTCTACCATCGACTCTTCTACATATCTGAAGGCAATAATACGTTTATGTAATCGAGTCAGTAAAGCGTCTATATCCGGTTTATTGGTCCTTTCAGATGTAATATTAAGCAGCTCAATATTCTCTTCTAGGTCGAACCCTTCTATCTCCAGATCAATGGCCTCGTTTTTGACGATTTTTTCTAAAAGTGCATTACGGTGTTTATAGACATTGTGTTCAATCGCATAGGTCAACTCGACCATATCAAGAAGTTCTTCTTGTATGTTTTCTACCACCTTTGTTGAGTTAGACATTGCTGTATTACCAATATAAAGTGGAATAACAAACAAAAAGATAGAGAAGATAATGAGAATATAACTACTAATACGCAGATTCATCTAAAAACTCGCATTGAGTTGCAGGTAACCTACTTGTTGTACACCGCCTTTTTCAATAGGCTCACCAAAGTGCCAACCTGAGCCCGTGTAATCTTCTTGAGTATACATATATCCGATTTTGGTAAAGATATTACGGTTGAGTTTCCAGATAACATAACCTTCACCAACTTGTCCACGAGTGGCAAGTTTATTGTACATATCTTCTGAACCTTGCGTTGCTGCAAACCAGTATTTACTTCCGTAATTATATTCGCCACCCAGTGTCCAAGATGACGTAAGATCATAGAGAAGTCCTGCATAGACTGAATAACCATTTCCTGTCAGCATAGGACCGGTAGCATAATCGGACTGGGTAAATACAACACTGCTACTAGGCCCGTAATCATCTATATTACTATTTCCATGAGGATTTGACATAGCAGAATGAAGGAATAAGGTTAGATCGCTTTGAGCAATTTTTGCAGCATCTAAGCCTAATCCAAATGTGACTATTGTCCCAAGATTGTCTGCATTATCAGCCGTCACATCAGGTCCAAGATAGGGGTGAGCTTTTAGATCATTAAGAACATTTACACCCATACTAAACAACGTATTTTTAGTAAGATGTGTGTCTAAGAAGAGTCCATAAATATCAGCGTTATCTATAGTCTCACGATTACACTGATATGGATAGATATTTGGGTTTAGTGTATAAGCTTGTGCTGCTATTGCACGAAGAAAACTCTTTGAACCGAAAAGGTTAGTCAGATCAGATGTCAAGATCAATCCATAACTGTCCATATCAAACACTAAAGCAGGAAAAACTGACTGGCGGGCACGCATCTCGCCAAATTGCATTGGTGTGCCACCCGATGTCGGTAAGATACCAAAGCTAAAGATAAATGGATAGTCTCCATCACCATTAAGTTTATAGTCAAAATAAGCACGATCAAAATCAATACCACTAATCGAACCCGAAGATTTTATCTCTTTTGAGAGAATACATAATCGTTCATTAGACTGTGTAGAGTGTTGGAAGACCATACGGCCATGGAATGATACATCTTCTAAAACGTTTGCATGCATGTTTAGCCTAAAACGTACTGATGAGGCAAGACCAAAATCCTTGTCAAAGACATCTCTATTTCTAGGAATAACATTGCCTTCAGCATCTATACCAGGTGTAGGACTCGGTTCAAACTGTCCAACTTTGTAATGCATCTTGTCAAAACGCAGTCGGACCTCAGGTGTAAAGTTAAGCACATCAGTAAAAGATTTTCGTTCAACACTATCGACAACAATTTGCATATCTTCTAAACTAGATGATGTACTGTTATGTTCGCCTTCTAACTGCGCGATTCTATCTTCTAAACGTTTGATCCGATCATCAGACGAATCAGCTAAAAGAAATAGTGGAAGTAACAAAAAAATCAATCGCATCTCTATCCTTTATAACCCAGGGACCATAGGCTGAGAAGAGTCAGCAGCATGTTCTATTAAATACGTTTTTAATAACTCTTGAACATCAGGGGATAATTGATCTATGTTGTATCTCTTTTTACGTTTCTCGTTACTGAAGACACGCTCCCACTGTACAATAGCTTTAGAAGCAGGTACGATTTTCATCTCTTTGCATACTTTTTCAATTGAATCATTATTCGCA
>JBATWM010000215.1:0-5115 GCA_049672605.1 Sulfurimonadaceae bacterium | reverse complement strand
CAATTTGACTCTGAGCTCCAACTCTATCTTGTCTATCTTCTCCAACCCTAAGAGCTTGCGAATGATCTTCTTTCGGTCTTCATTTTTCAGACCGCTCAGCGCCGTCAGCTCTTTCTGCGAGGCAAAGACCGTATGCATAAAAGCATCCCGGCTCATACCCACTAGCTTGGAGACACTCTTTGTCACCTCTTTGACACCCTCACTCAGTAAAGCATCGTCATCATGGTAGAGATAGGCCTTGGCAACTTGCGACTTGCCTCTCAGCTCTCTTACCACCTTATAGCTCTTGGAGTCTATCTCAAACTCTAAAGCAACACTGACACTCTCTTTCTCGTCTGCTTTGGCGTTCTTGAGGTTCTCTTTTTGCCCTCGCACCTCACCATAGAGCGCAAAGATGATGGCATCGAAGATCGTCGACTTGCCGCTGCCGTTTCGACCGATGATCCCCGTCAACCCCTCTTCAAACGCTAGGCTGTAACTCTGGTACTTTTTATAGTTCTCAAGAGTAAGATTAGAGAGTGTCATCATCGCCCTCCTCGTAACGTGCAAACAGCTCTTTAGCCTTGCTCGTCAGTCTCTCTTGCTCCTCTTTACCCTCAACACTCTCAATAATGTGCGAAACAAAGTAAGACTCCAGAGAGATGGACTCAATGTCATCAGGAGTCGCACTGCCCTGCAGGGCTTTAAACTCACGCTTCACCTTGACGTGGAGTGCTTTCTCAAAGATAGCGGCGATCTCCTTGTTGGTGATGTCGATAGAGGTCGATGTGGTAAGGTTACTCAACACCACCTCCACCAAGGCATCCTCTATCTCGCTCAAGTCAAGTTCGGCGACCGCCTCTTCATACCTGTCGGTGTCGATGGTAAAGCTACGCGTCTTACGCAGTGTAATTGTATTGAGTTCGATATAGAGTTCACTCTCAAAATCAAGCAGCACATACCCTTTGTCCTCACGCTTGTCACTGCTGCTTGTCCGCTCGGTTGAACCGCTGTAAAAGACATTGGTATGTTTGCCGACAGAACCAAAACCGTGCCAGTGCCCCAGTGCCACATAGTCCATCTTCGCAAACAGGTACTCTTTCTCTTTCGGAAAGACCCACTCCCCAAACTCATGCATGAGGTAAGGCGCACCTACAGAACAGTGCATCATCAGGATGTTCTTCTTGCTTGCATCGATGTTTGCTTCGACATGCTCTAATTCATCGGGAATAATACGTTCATCATTGACATGCGGCAGTGCATGAAAGATGACATCGTAAAATTCCACTTTCTCATAATGCTGTTCAAAAACTGGGTGTATGTTGTCAAGCGTTCTTAGGGCTTGCAAGATCGGTGATGAGGTAGAGGTGCGCGGTGTAGAGTGGTTACCAGCTATGATGACAAAAGGAATGTTGGCTTGTTCTACTCGCTTTAGCTGTGTCAGTGCAAAGGTAATTGCTCTGTTTGAAGGACTGGCTCTGTGGAACATGTCGCCCGTGTGGATGACATAGTCGGGGTTTTGCTCTAAGATGGCATCAATGACGTCGCTAAAGGCCTTGTAAAAGTCCGCTTCACGCTGGTTGACACCCTCTTCGTTGACAATGTCCAGGTCGTTAAAGCCGAGATGGGTGTCGGAAAAATGTATGATCTTCAATTAGTTATCTTCTCTTCTATTTATCATTAATAAACTATAAATATATATTATTTATACATTCTACTTCAAAATAATAAAACTAACTTTTTATGTTTAACAATGATTACATAAAGCTAAGAGTGCTACAGGATTGCCCTCTTGTTGGGGAGTATGACTGTGGAGTATGTTATATAACGCGGGGAAAAAACGGTAAGAAAAGAGGTGGAGGCTACTGAACCACCCACTCTTTTTCTACGAGCAGTTTGTCGTTGGAGTAGACACGGCCGACAAAGCGGTCGCCTTGGTTGAAGGTGGCTACGCCTTTTGGGGTGCCGCTCATGATGACGTCGTCGTCTTCGAGGTGCATGAAGCTTTTTATCTCTTCGAGCATCATTTCGGGTTTATAGATCATGAGGTCATAGTTGGCGAACTGGATGAGTTCCTCGTTGATGTGGAGTGTCATACGCAGGGTCTCTAAAGGCGCATCTAGCACGACAAAGTCACTCAGTACCGCTGACTTGTCAAACCCTTTTGCCCGCTCCCACGGCAAGCCCTTTGCCTTGAGAGCGTTTTGGATGTCGCCTTTGGTGAGGTCGAGGCCGAACCCTACCCCGTAGATCTGTCCGCCCTTAATTAGAAAACAGATCTCACTCTCAAAACGGCAATCTCCGCTGATGTAGTGCAGCGTATCGCTTATGGCTGAGTTGGGCTTGTTAAAGAGCACCATGGACTCTGGGACTTCATTGTGCAGCTCTTCGATGTGCTCGACGTAGTTTCTGCCTATGCAGACCACTTTTGACGGGGTTATCTCTTTAGCATTACATCTTATTGTATTCATGCTTTTGCCTCTCTCTTAAAAATTGATCACATGCAGTTTGATGAATGGATTATTGCCCTCTTTATGAAAAGTAACCTGCGAATTTACGGGGGCCTTTTGCTGACGTAAAGACCTCTGAATCGTGTGAAAAACATGAAAATATGTTTTATGAGCAGGTGCACTTATGTGGGCTATTCTGTTGTGTCTTAGACGCTCTATAAACTTTTTTACAAGATTGTAATAGATGCTCTTGTTGATATGACGCTGAATCGTGTAATCACGCATTAATGTAATATTGTTGATGAAGACACGTATCTCTTCGTCATTGAGGAACTTTGAGTTTCCGGCACGCATTAGCTTGTCATCAATATAGGCAACAGCATCTTTTTTTGCCTCCGTGATGATCGTTTCTGTGTCAGGACAATACTGCTTGACCCTGTTGATAAGATCGTCACTCTTAAGTTGTCGGCTCTCTGCCATATACATGTAAATTTTATCTCCGACATAGTCGTGGTCGATTGCCTGTATGAGGTGCAAGAGACTCTCCAGGTAGATGAATTTATCTTTTTTTTTGTTCTCAAAGGAGATACCACGAGTTGAAATAAGCGTTTTTGGTCCAACATATCTGATTTGCATCTATACTCCTATTCATATTATTATAACAAAATAATAAGATTTCATATTATTAGAAAATATAATAACATCAAGCCTGCGGACGTCTCTTTAATGCAGCTGACAAATCGATCAGTTCGCTGTTCATGGGCTTGTCCAATTCACGCCACGTTTCGATGAAGAGCACAACCTGAGCTAGCGCCGGGGTTGCGGCCCCCTATACCAACGGAATTAAATATCGTAAGCGCTCCTACACCTCTTAAGAGGTACCTTAAACTCCATTAAGACATTGTATAATTACATTATGAAAAGTGAAACATATACCGATCCTGACCTTATCTCTGCCGATTTTTGCGTAGCACGGGAAGTGTTAGTCCAAGTGTTTACCTCTCTAAGCACTTCCGACGAAATCAACGATCTTATAGCCCGCATTAAAGCGCGTGTCCCCCATGCCAAGATATTGGGTGCAACCGCCGGTGCCAAAATCGAGTCGGGACGTCTGAGCCGCCAATCGACCCTGCTGACCGTCAGCACGTTCTGCTGCAGCGAGGTACACACCGGGATTGTCTTCTCGAACACCAACATTTTTGAGGACGCCGCCGATCTGACACGTACACTCCAAAGTCGATCTTCGATGCCGCCCAAAGCAGCCATTGTTTTTTCCGAAGGACTTCATATTGACGGGGAGATCCTGCTTCGGGGTATCTCGGACGAAGCACCGAACCTGATCATTGCAGGCGGGATGGCATCGGATGACCAGCAGTTCAAAGAGACCTTTGTTTTCACCGAAGAGGGGTGTACAAACAGTGGCTTTGCGATAGCGTTACTGTTTGGGGAGGCCTTGACGGTCTATAACCATTTTAATTTTAACTGGGTCGATTTGGGGCGAACGTTCACGGTCACAAAAGCCAAAGGCAACCGTGTCTGGGAGCTCGACCATACGCCGATCATCGACATCTACAAACGCTATTTAGGCGAACAGGTCGCCCAAATGCTCCCCGACATCGGCCTGGAATTTCCGATGATCATTACCGACAAGGCGATGCCGGTCGCCCGCGCCGTTATGGTCAAGCACGATGACGGCTCGCTCAGTTTCGCAGGCTCCATTGAAGAGGGGTCACTCCTGCGCTTCGGTTTTGGTGACAGTGAGGTCATCATCAACGCCAGTAAAGACGAAGCCTACTTTCGTGACAAACCGGTCGAATCGCTGTTTGTCTACAGCTGCATCGCCCGTCTTTCGCTGGTAGGCAAAGACATTGAGCAGGAGACTCTCCCGCTTCAGCAGTTCGCTCCTGCAAACGGTTTTTATACCTACGGAGAGTTTTACCATGCACCGTGCGAAAAATGCAACCTTTTTTTGAACCAGACCATGACAATCCTCGGATTGAGCGAAGGAGAAGCACCACCTGTACAGATCGATTCAGTGCAACACAATCATGATGCCCGCACTTCCCTTCACTCAAGAGCGATGAGCCATTTCGTTCAGGAGATCACCGCTGACATGGAAAAAGCGATCGAAGCGGAAAAGAAGAGTAAAGAGATCATGCTTCACCAGTCGCGTCAGGCCACGATCGGCGAGACCATTGAGATCATCGCTCACCAATGGCGCCAGCCGCTCAACATCATCGCCCTTGTTCTCCAGGACATCTATGTCAAAGGAGAGCTCTCCCTGCTTACGCCGGAGATCCTGGAAACCCAGTACGACAAAGCGAATTCGGCACTGCAGTACATTTCCCAGACTATCGATGATTTCCGTGATTTCATGCAACCCGAAAACGAGGTCAATGCATTCGAACTTGAAAGTGTTATCAATGACGCCTCGTCACTGGTTTCCGGACTGCTGAAAAAGCATCATATATCGCTTGAAAACAGAGCCGGCCTGGATCTGACCATACACAACAGAAAAAACGCACTGCTTCAGGTGCTGTTGATACTTCTGCATAACGCGATCGACGCCATTAAAGCCAGCCGAACCGGTGACGGATGCATTACCCTCTCTGCCAAACACCAGCAAGAGCAGATCATCATAGAGGTATGTGACAACGGCGGCGGTATTGCGCCAAAACATCTGTCA
>JBATWM010000214.1:0-2033 GCA_049672605.1 Sulfurimonadaceae bacterium | reverse complement strand
ATTAGATCCAACGACTGGTCTTTTAGTGTTTAAAGCTGCTGCAATTGCTGATGCGAGTTACACACTCAGTATTAGAGCTCAAAGTCAATTTAATGGCTCTGAGACACTTTCTACTCCGATCACTGTTAATGTTGCTCCAATAAGCAATGCTATTACATTTACGCCGCAAGGCGTAGCAACTTTAGATCAAAACATAGTTGTACCGGTTCAGATAGTAGCGACGTCAGCGAGCGGAAGAACATTGACCTATGCGATGGCAGTAGGCACAGATGCTTCTATCTTTACGATCGATGCAGCAACGGGCGCGATGACAGTCACTGTTCCGGCTTATATCTACTCCAATGATCCGGAAGCTAACATCTACAGAGGCGCTGTTGTCGCGAGCGATGGGCAAGGAAACAGTGCGATACAGCAGGGAGAACTGCATGTTAATGCGGTTGATGGTATACCGGTCTTTGTGACAGAAGAGGCTCTGTTTGTTGATGAAAATCAGAAAGTTGTTGTACAACTTGAGGCAACATCTCCAATCGGTTCACCACTGATCTATGAAAAAGAACCGGGTGCAGACGGGTCTTACTTCAGTGTTAGTGCTGATGGTCTTTTAACGTTTGATTATGCGAAAAATTTTGAAGATGCTGAAGATGCAGACAAAGACAACGTTTATGAAGTCGATGTCCGTGTAACTGATACACTTCACAGTGTCAATACAGTTGTTAAGCGTTTTAAAGTTAATGTTATTGATGTTATTGAACTGGAATATACGTCATTTGGATATTGGTCATCATCAATATTTGGAGATAGCTGGAACTCTGCTGACCCAACATACAGATTAAATGACAATACCAAATACGAGATGCAATTAACCGCTAATTATCTAGGAGAAGTGACATACTCCCTCGTGAATAATTCAGATAGTGGTGTTTTTGAATTGATAGGTTCTACTTTATTTATTTCTACTCCAAATGTGTCAATATTTGATAGTAGTTATAAGGAAGGAATTCAAGTTCATGTTGAAGATATTAATGGAAATAGTGATGACTATTATCTAGATATTGAAGTGAAGTAGTAATCGTGATAGCACTTTATGTCAAGATATTGGATTAATAACACCTCCATACCGTCAGAGCTAACTTGCCAAAATGAAGCCGGCGACGCAGCGTATGGGAGAGTTAGACTCGACGGGCTGTCAATTGCAAGCTATTGATTAGACGAGAACAGTCTAATAATCCTATTTTTGATATACTTTTGTTAAATTTGAAGGTGTATATGTGGCACGTTTTCCCTACTTAAGTGTTATAACACTTTCACTTCTTTTTATCTTTGTCTTCTTAGGACAATTTATTTATGGAGAAAGCCCCTTTGAGCTTCATAAAGAGGCTATTCTTGTGTCACCTTCTTCACTCTTTCCTCTTGGAACGGACCGTTTGGGGCGTGACCTTTTGGCGCGTCTCATCGAAGGGGGAAAGGTCTCTCTTCTAATCGGGATAGGCAGCGCCTTTATCGCCTCATTTGTCGGTCTTATGTTGGGGGCGACTGCGGGGTACTTTCGGGGTCAGGTCGATAAAGCCTTTGTGGTCATGGTCGATCTTTTTCTAACCTTTCCGACCTTCTTTTTACTTCTTGCTTTAGTGAGTTACATCAACGCCTCTGTCTGGGTACTTATACTCATCATCTCTGTAACGGGGTGGATGACAACTGCGCGTCTCATTCGTTCTGAGAGCTTCGCCATCACCTCACAGCCTTTTATTAAGATACTCAACATTGCCAAGGTTGGTAAGGTGAAGATACTTTTAAAATATTACGCGCCGCTATTAGCCCCGATCTTTTTTGTCAGTTTCACCTTTGGGGTAGGGGGTGCCATCTTGGCGGAGTCGGGATTGAGTTATCTTGGTCTAGGTATCGTTGCACCGCAGATGAGCTGGGGAACGATACTGAGTAACGGTAAAGAGGTCTTGGATATTGCCTGGTGGGTCAGCTTCTTTCCCGGACTGATGATCTTTTTGGTCACATTTTCATTGATGAATATCGCCAAC
>JBATWM010000213.1:0-13933 GCA_049672605.1 Sulfurimonadaceae bacterium | reverse complement strand
ACACTGTTTTCGGTAAAAGCCCATGCTTTTCTTACAATTTATATGGCAACAGATGTAAGTAGAAAGGCTATATTAAAGTTTATCGATAGTTCAATCAAGGAACACAAAGTGGCTCCCTCCCAATGGCAGATCGAAAGCAACGATGAGGCAACAAATGTTTGTGAAGAGCGCAGAGCCAAGCTGAAGCATTTCAAAGATGCGCTTGCACCGATCGAAACAGCTTACCCGTTCAACACCGAGACCAATAGCGAAGAGCGTCAGCTTGGTAAAGTCTACCAAGTTCCCGATGCCAATGGCTCAAATAAATACGTACTCGCATCGTCTAGTGGTACAGGCATCATTGATGTTGAAGACCAAGGTGTTATACTTGATGATGCAGGCAATGATGTCGGTTGTTATCAGCTTAGTGGTACAGACGATAAAATCGTAAAAAGCTGCGGTGATGCCAACATGACTGACGGGGTGATCGAAGTCGATCTTAGTTGGAAAAGTCCCAACATCGACCTAACACTTTCTGTGGTAAAAGATGGTGCTGAAGTCGGTGCACTGGATGATGCAGGCAAATGTCCAAAAGAACATTGGTATATTGCACCAGAATCTGAAGTGACAGCAGGCGAATACTATGTTCACGTAACGGCAGAAGATATTTCCAACATTGATGCAGCGCTGCTGCCTGAAACCATCAAGTTAAAAATAGATGCCCCTTCTGGCGGTCTCAACATCTCTATTGATATTCCAAGTGCAGACTTGTTAGAGATGGGTGCGGTAGCCAAGATCATCGTCACGAAGCCAGAAGGTGGTGGAGTTGGTGTTTCTGTCGAAGTGAAAGAACATCCAGATGTGAAATATACGGCAACAAAGTATAAGTATGATGATGAAGGAAAAGAGTATAACTACGAAGTCGTTTCACTGTTAAACATAGTCGAACTCGGCCCGATCCGTAATGCACAGATAGAGATCATGAGTCTTTCTGAAGCTGACTTTGGACAGGTGGTCTATAACGGCTATACCTCCTCAGGCGACACACTCGACACCAACGGCTTGATGCTTTTGCCGAGTACCTTTAAAGCGTCAGTAACCGATACAGGGTTATACCTTATCTCCGCAACAGGCGGCGAAGATGTCGATACCGATGATGACCTGAATATGGATGCCACACCAACCTCCAACTTCGGAACCATCCATGCCATCGTCTCCGGTGCAAACATCAAAGAGAACGGTCTTAAAGTCAACATACTCACAGAGCTAGGGTATCAGGTCAGTAAACATCTGCTTCTTAATGCTGAAGATGCTCTCAGTGCACTGCCTAAACTCGATGAAGCAGCACAAGCCCTGCTCAATACCGACATGAATAATGATAGCATTATCGATCATACCGATCTACACGCATGGGTACCGTCATTCGACAAAGAAACACTGCTCTTTGATTATAATATTAAGATCCATCCAATCGTACTGAAAATATACAATGCAGATGACATCTATGAGGATGCATATAACTTGATCTATCCAAATACACGGCCTGTCGCCGATGCAGGTGAAGACATTACAGTCAATTTTGGTGAGAGTGTCACACTGGATGGGTCTAGAAGTTATGACAGTGATGGTTATATTACTAGGTATATTTGGTCAGATGCGTACTCTAATCAAATTATTTGTGATGGTAGTGAACCCACATGTGTTGTTGGTGGTAAAAATCCTGGAAGTTTTATGTATAAATTGACTGTGTATGATGACCATAATCTACTTGACCAAAGTACATTAACCGTAAAGGTAATAGGTGAGAAAATATACCAAGCTGTTGTTGTCGCTGGTAATGGTTCAGCTGGTTATAGCGGTGATGGTGGCTTGGCAACAGCTGCTAAGTTAAATACTCCTGGAAGCATTATTATTGATGCAAACAACAATATACTTTTTTCAGATAAAAGAAACAATGTCATTCGAAAAATTGATAACGAAGGAACCATAACTACATTTGCAGGTAATGGCATATGGGGAGATAGTGACAATGTCTATAGAACCGATGCTGGTTTATCTTGGATCGATGGACTGGCAATCGATGAAACAGGGGTTATCTTTTTTACCGAAACCTATAGCAGTAAAGTCAAAAAGATTGACTTGACAGGGACAGTCATATCTATGATTGATGACAATGAGAACACTTTTTGGCAACCTCAAGGTTTAGAGGTAGATAAAAATGGAAATTTATATATAGCTGATAGTTTACATAGCGTAATAAAAAAAGTAACTCCAGCAGGCGATATAACGATTATTGCGGGTAATAGTGATTATAGTTACGGCTATGCTGGTGATGGCGGATTAGCAATAGAAGCATTATTGTACGCTCCTGGTAACGTTGCGTTTGATATGCATGACAATCTTTATATTGCAGACGGAAAGTGTGTTATACGAAAGGTTGATACATCGGGGATTATTACTACGATTGCAGGAAACAATGATTGTGGTTACAGTGGTGAAAAGGGGCCAGCTATATCGGCATCTTTGAGTGGGCCTAGAGGAATAGTTTTTGATAAAGATGGAAATTTATATTTTATTGATTATAAATGGATAAGGAAAATAGATACATCAGGGATAATCACTACAGTTGCCGGTGAAGGTATCACAACTTTTAACAGTGAAAACTCATCAGTAAGCCAGTCGTTTCAACCACAAGATATTGCTATAGATGTCAATGGTGCTCTTTTTGTTACCGATACAATAAATGATCGAATAATAAAAATATATTAAACAAAACAGAGGGGTCTATCATTATTTTTAGCAAGAGATAGAGTAGTTTTAAGAAAGAAAAGTATACCTAACCATTTGAAGTACTGGGTTCAGGTTACCAATATTAATATCAACCTATCATTAGAGACAGCGCGTTAACACTTCCGCTCACCAGTCAGTTTAAACGCATTAATCCCCCCATAACGACAAGTTTGTTATAATCGCGACAATATAATATTGCGGAGCTACAATGAGCCAGATCAGCTACAAAGACGCAGGTGTCGATATCGATGCCGGAAACAGTTTTGTCGAAAACATCAAACCCTTAGTTAAATCTACACGTATTCCAGGTGTACTTGGCGGCATCGGCTCATTTGCCGGTGCATTTGAGCTTCCTACAGGTTATAAAGAGCCTGTAATGCTTGCTGCAACAGATGGTGTTGGAACGAAACTCAAACTTGCTATCGACTCTGGTATTCACAACACTGTGGGTATCGACCTGGTTGCAATGTGTGTCAATGACCTTATCTGCAACAACGGAACACCGTCATTTTTCCTTGACTACTATGCAACAGGCAAACTTGACGTTGACGTCGCAACTGCTGTTGTTTCTGGAATTGCTGAGGGCTGTCGTCAGTCGGAGTGTGCACTTATCGGTGGTGAGACTGCTGAGATGCCTGGTATGTACAGCGAAGACGATTATGACTTGGCCGGTTTTGCTGTAGGTATTGCAGAAAAGTCTGAACTAGACACCGTTAGCAATGTTCGCGCAGGTGATAAACTTTTGGCACTTCCAAGTTCTGGTCTTCACTCCAACGGATTCTCTTTGGCACGTAAAGTACTTTTTGAGAAGATGAACCTAGACTTCAATGAAGACTTTAACGGTAAACCGCTTATTGAGACACTTTTAACACCGACAAACATCTATGTTAAAACGTACAAAAAATTCAAGCCGCAGATCCAGGCGATGGCACACATCACGGGTGGCGGTTTAGTTGAAAACCTTCCACGTGTACTGCCTGAAGGTCTACGCGCTGAGATCAAAGATGCAAGCATCCGTGTTCTGCCTATCTTCGATCTTATCGGCCAACATGTCGCTCGCGAAGAGATGTTCAGAGCCTTCAACATGGGTGTCGGTATGGTGCTTGTCGTACGTCCTGAAGATGCTGCTACGATCCTTGCTGACTCAGATGCTTATGAGATCGGTGTAATTACTGAAGGTGAACGTGAAGCGGTCATCATCTAACCCAAAGCAGGGCTATGAAAAAACAACTTTTTATCGCTGCCCTCTTTAGCCACTCCTTTCTTCAAGCGAGTGATTTTGGTACTGTTTTTATGAGTGCCACCCTCTTTATTCTCCTCATTACCCTTGTCTTTGCATTAACACTCTATCTTAAAAACCTCCAAAAAGAGAGTCTGAAAAACAGTGCCCTTTTTGACTACAGCGATGTCCCAACGCTTTTTATCAATGCCAAAGGCGCTATCGTGGATCTTAACCAGAGTGCGCAGGCACTGTTAGGCTACTCAAAAAAACAGCTTCTGCAGCAGAAGTGGTATGAGAAACTGCTACCTGATGAACGCTCTTTGCAGATCAGACACCACATCCACCAAACACTTAAAGAGGATGCCAGAAGCACCTTTACCTCCTATCTTGTCCGTGCCAACGGCCAACTCTTGGAGATCGACTACACTTTGAGCGCTCTGCCTGAACCGCTTAACGGCTCTATCCTGACGCTTGTTGATGTCAGCAAAAGTGAAGAACTTAAAGATGAGCTTATGAGCGTTCAAGAGCATCTCAATGAGACAAAAACGGCACTGGAGCATCTGAGTGAACAGTTTAAGGTCACTTTCGACATCGCTATTAACGGTATCGCTCTTTTGGATAGCAACGGCAATATGATCTATCTTAACCGTGCACTGACCGAGATGTTTGAATACAATGAAGACTATCTGAAACATCTCGGTCTCCGTATACTTGTTGACAACGATGAGTCATGCCAACAGCTTTTACAGACAGCTAAACGGGGTGAAAAGATCGAGAAGATGCATATTCGATCACAAACTCGCAGCGGCAAAGACCTCGACATCGATCTCACTATGGGGTACCTGCCTGAGATCAAACAGTATTACCTGGTCGCACAGGACATTACCAAGTCTCTGGCCTATACGACCGAACTCAAACAGACCCAAAAAACACTCGAACAGCGTGTCATCACTGATTACCTCACCTCTGCTTATAATCGCTCCTATATGGAAGAGAGCTTGGAGCGTCTGATACTCATTGAAAAAGAGACCTTTGGTTTTATTATCCTTGATATCGATCACTTCAAAAATGTTAATGATACCTATGGCCACCTTGTCGGTGATGATGTTTTGATCCATCTAGTCGATGCGCTCAAAGAGAAGTTGCGCAGAGACGATATCTTAGCTAGGTTCGGCGGTGAAGAGTTTGCCATCATCTTGCCACATGCCACGCACGAAGAGAGTCTCAAGATCGCACAGAAACTGCAAGAGCATGTTGCTTCACTTACGTTTGAGAATTGTCCAAAAATCACCTGTAGTTTTGGTGTTGAGAGCTTTGACGGTACACAAGATAAGCGTATCCTTCTACTATCAGCAGATAAAGCACTCTACCGGGCTAAAAAGGGCGGGCGAAATCGTATTGTTGATGCCCGTTCTCTTTCGGAAAGTGACTACACTGTCTAGCGGATTAAAGCAATGTATCCTGCTCGAATCCCTCCAAAATAACACGTTTTCCGCTTTTGCGCTATACTTAACATAAACGGCAGAATATGAGATCGATCAACACCTTAATCTTTCGGCACTTTTTTGTTCAAGCACTGTTGCCCATCTTGATCATCGAATTGTCTCTTGTCATCACCCTCTTTTTACTCAACAATTATCAATCCGAGCAAAATAAAAATGCCCTTGAATCAATTGCTCATGAGGCGTTTATTGAGATCGCTCACCAAACTGCAGCGCGTATCAATCAACACTTCACTCAAGCCGAAAATGCCCTTGTCCAACTTACCAATACCAGTGAGATATTTCTTAAGATGCGCAAGCGCCGCGCACAAAATCCTCAAGACTATCAATCTTATGACGGTTTTTTCCAATACGCCCCGCCCCATGTCTCTAAAGAGGGCTTTTATAAGTATACGCAACCTAAAAACACCACGGTCTATACTACCAACCTAAACAATCTGCAAGATTATGACTATACTGTTCTTAACTCACTGGTACCGCTTACTCCGATCTCTAAAGCGATTGTAGAGACCCCACACTCACTGATCACCAATATCTGGATCAATATTGACAAAAAGTACGCCTTTGCCTATCCGCCGATCAATCCAGCCAAAGAGCTGAACCCTACACTTGATGTCACCAAATTCTCTTTTTATTATAATGCTGATCCAAAACACAACCCTGATAAACATTCTCTTTTTGTTCCGCTATATAAACAGAGCTGGGCACTTAAAAATGGCGAATTAGGCACCTATGTCAAACCGATCTATCTCGACAGACATTTTATGGGGGTCGCCGGTTTTACACTCAATGTCAAAGAGATAGCAAACGTGATCAATGCCCTTGACCTCCCTTTTGAAGCCCATGCAATGTTGATGGATGACAACAACACCCTCATCGCATCTTCTAATCCTGAAGCGATTAAAAAAGATTTTGCTGCCCACTCCTTTTATCAGATGCATAAAGAGCAGGTGCCACCTCAATCCAGTACAATGATGATCGACATGCAGAGTCTTGAAGATCCCCATTTTATAGCGCACACAATGTCCATCAAAGGTACCGATCTTAAGATCGTCATCTATGTTGACAAGGCTATCATCTTTGCACCGATCGAGAAAGTGAGTGCACGCACGGTACAGATCGGTGTCCTCTTTATTGTCGCGATTGCTCTCTTTTATCTCTATTTCTTCTGGTTTAATTTCAGTTCACTTAACAAGCTTGTCACTGCTGTGACCAAGCCTCTTAAAGCTATCGTCAACTTCTCTTCACAACTGGGACGAAGAGAGGAGTTCCACCTGGAGCACTCAAACATCGCAGAACTTGAAGCACTAAATACCAATCTCAACAAGACACACCAAGAGCTGCTTGACATGTTGATCAAAGATAAAGAGAGTGGACTTTTTAACCGCCATAAACTGCTCAGTGATCTTTTGGAAACAGAGGCCTCGTACTTGGTCTTGTTACATATAGATAACTACAGAGCCATTTTGAGTTATTATGGACAAGAGAGTGTTTCGGCACTTCTGCAAAGCATCATTGTCGAGCTCAAAAAAGAGAGTGCTTATGCCCTCTACCGAATAGCCGACAATGAGTTGGCACTCTTTTTACCGCCTCAACAAGAAGAGACCTTTACTGACCTCTTGCAGCGTCTCAATGCACTGCATGTCACCTATAATGCTGTTGATCTCCACCCCTTTGTCTATGCCGGTGTCAGCATGATCAAAAATGATGGCAGTGAACTTGAAAAAGCGACACTGGCACTGCAAAATGCGCTTGACAATAAGATCTCAACACCGATCTATTTCAAAGAGGAGTTTGACAGAAGTGAACACATTCATGATAATTTAATGTGGGCAGGCCGTCTTAAAGAGGCCATCAATGACGATCGTATCATGCCCTACTTTCAACCTATCTATAATCTTAAAACAGACCGTATAGAGAAGTTTGAAGCGCTGGTGCGCATTGAAGAGAATGGAAAGATCGTCGCGCCGCATCACTTTTTAGAGAGTGCCGAGAAGATGGGGCGCATTCATGAGATCACGCTGATGATGATCAAAAATGTCTATCCCGTTGCTGCACGTTACCCTCAACTCACCTTCTCGATCAACCTCTCTTTTAAAGATATTCAAGATGCGCGTATACTCGATTACATCATCAACCAATGTCTGCATTTTAAGATCAGACCTCAGCAGATCGTCTTTGAGCTTCTAGAGACTGAGGCTATCGACGACCCGCAAAAGAGCATCGCCTTTTTTACAGAGTTAAAACGTGCGGGCTTTGCCATTGCCATCGATGACTTTGGAACAGGCCACTCCAACTTTGCCAACCTCTCTGCGATGCAGGTCGACTTTATCAAGATAGACGGACAGTTTGTCAAAGACATCACCAGTAATCCAAACTCACTTGCTATTACCAAAAGTATCAGTGAGTTTGCCAAAGTTATGGGAGCCAAGACAATTGCGGAGTTTGTGAAAGACGAAGCGACACTTCAAAAAGTACGAGAGTTAGAGATCGATTATGCCCAAGGGTTTGTCATCTCACAAGCGGTACCGGACAGTGAGATCGATGGACTGCTTGAAAAGTTCAACAGCTGATCATTCTACTTTAATACTATATAACCTCAACATCCGTCATCCTCATACTCGACACGGGGATTTACCGGTTCATCTTTTGACTTGGCATCTATAAGTTGTTTAATAATAGTTTTCGATTTAAATAGAGGGTCTCCGTCGCAAGCACTAAGCACGTCTGCTTTGGTTTCGAACATAAAAAGGCCAAGCAGTCGGCTTTTTCTTAACAGTTCTCATGTAGGTTGTGTGGAAGTAATGAGTAATAAAGGTGGCGAAGCTCACCTAAAAAAGCGCATAAGTGTAAAAAGTTGTAGATTTCGAGGAAACATTTGCTACGCAAAGCGATTCTCTTGTTTTGGTGTAGGTTGTGCAAAATGTTTAGCCGACAGCGCACTGGTGTGCGCCGAGAGCTAAACTTTTGTGCAAGATGCGCCGAAGCTACATCTTTTTAATGGGCGTCGTAGATATCTTTGCGTGGAAAGATAAATGTTGTATGACGATCAACAACAATACGCTCTTTCTCATCCATAGCATAAGCACGGATCGTAATAGGAATAATAGTATCTTTTGATGCATCATCTACTATTAGCTCATCCGTATAAAGAACGACTATTTTTTTCTTTTTAGTGTCCGGACGTGCCGTAAACGGCGCAGTCGGTTTTAGGATCTTGATCTTGCCTTCATAAGCTGCAGGCGCGATGACATCAAAGTAGAACTTATGATCTTCGTTCTCCGTATTTTGAAGCAAGAAAACATAGGCATTGCCAACACGTTTCACACCATTGTCTAGTGTCTTAACATCATAAAGACGGCTCTCTTTATTGATATTTAACAGCATGTGCTCTTTTGTTGTACTCATAAAACCTAATATGCCCATGATAATAACAAGGATCGCTGCATATCCGAGCACTTTTGGACGGAAGTAGCTTGTCTTGCCCTCTTGATGGATCACCTCTTTGTCACTTGACCAGCGAACAAGAGACTCTTTACCAAGTTTACCCATAACTGTTGTACAGGCATCCACACACTCTAGACAGTTGATACACTCTAACTGTAGACCTTGACGGATATCAATGTGTGTCGGACAGACGGTTACACAAGACTCACACGCCGTACATTCAGAAGCCGGTTCAGCCGTACGAATATCTTGCTCTTTAGTGTAGAGTTTTGTATGCGCATCATAGATCTTACCGCCACGGTGCGGATCATAGATCGCCATAACCGTATCGTCATCATACAGCACCGACTGAACACGTGAATACGGACAGACATAGATACAGAAGTTCTCTTTGATCATCACAATATCGGCAACTAAGAAAGCAACAATGCCTAGTAATGAACCTACTAAGACCAAGTGGTCCATCGGGTGTGCCATATACGCTATAAAGTCTTCCGGCGGAACAAAGTACCATAAAAAGTCAGCTGCTGCAACCGTCGCTAAAAGCGTCCATAACAAGATAGCGATCACTTTTTTGACCTGGTTCTCAACCTTAGACATATCCGGATCTTGCTGCTTGTTTTTAATACGCTTGCGAAGGCCAAGAAGCTTTGTCTCTATGAGATCACGATAGATGACACGGAAGATCGTCTGAGGACACATCCATCCACAGAAGACACGACCGCCTACAACCGTCAATCCAAAGATACCGATAAAAAGGATCATCAGGATAAACGGCATCAGGTACATCTCTTGCATGTCGAACGGAACAAAAGCAAGGTGCAATTTCAACTTGTCAAACGAGAGCAAGAAGAGGTGATTACCTTCTATTGATATCCACGGTGCGATCAGCGAGAAAGCGGTTATAAGGCCAAAAAACCAATAGCGCATAATACGGAATGGGATCCACCCTTTTAAATAATCTTTTGTCGATTTTTTCTCGACTGTAGCAGCTTCACTCATACTTTTGACTCCTCTTCAATTTCTTCTGAATGGGGACAGACTATAGTGTCTATCACTTTCTCTTCGGCATCTACGGGAACATTCAAAGTGACAAGACCTTTTGCCACCTCTTTAAGTTCACGCGACTCTATGTAGTCTTTCAACGAACTGCGGCTTACATTCATCTCGCGTGCCATAGCACTGACACTGACGTTCTCACGAATATAAGCGATGATCTGATCCAGATACGGATCGAACTTGGACGAAGAACGGCTCCCTTTTGGACGGCCGATCATCTTCTTCTCTCTACTCTCCAAAACCTGGCGTAACTGATCGATGATGCCTAGAACCAGCATCACATCACTTTTCTGATCGATCACAACACCGGCATTGATAATGTGGATGCGCATCTCATTTTTCAAAAGACAGGCAAACATCTGTAAAAGATCGGTGATGTTGCTGCTCAAGACCCAGACATCAGAGATCAGAAGATCCCTACCTTGGTTGCTTTTAAAAAATTTGACAACTGCTTCTCGTTCATAAAGGGTGTTATTTTGTGAGGTGTGGTCAACAAATTCATTTGATATATGGATATTGCTGGCTTGGGCATAAGCATTGATGCTTTTTAGCTGCTCAAAAGCGCCGTCAAAATATTTATCTGGGCGGATATAACTAATAGCCATTGACGAATAAACCTTCTATTTTTTTATTTTATTCACCATTATAGGGTGTC
This sequence comes from Sulfurimonadaceae bacterium, assembly GCA_049672605.1. Lineage (GTDB taxonomy): Bacteria > Campylobacterota > Campylobacteria > Campylobacterales > Sulfurimonadaceae > Sulfonitrofixus. Next base: position 3,279 of record JBATWM010000213.1, on the reverse strand, counting down.
TTGACGTTAAAAGTCAATACAATCTGTAGTATTTACGTCACTTTCGATCTTTATTGGTAATTTGTGATTATTATGTGATATTGAAAAAACCCCTAAACAGGAGAAAGGGGTCGGCTTGTACCTAGTTTGCCTTCTCAAAAGTAACAGTGGGGTATAATATTTTAATTTAAAAGAATAGAGATGGAGAGGGTTTGAACAGCTTATTTATTGAATTTCGTGACCCACTATTTGGCATCATCATCTTCTTCTCCCTTGTATTTGTGATCGCACTTATCTCCTACTGGTGGGGACGGTTTAAGCGCAAAGAGGACTCTCACTATCTTAACAGTTTTCTCAATGTCTTTAACTCAGTGCCGACAGAACAAGAGTTAAAGACCCTGATCAACTCAAAAGCTATCTCAGAGAAGTCTGCACTTATCATGGCACAGACCTACTCTCAAAACGGCGACTATGAAAAGTGTATTGAGATCTACCTCATTATGCTTGGGATGCAAAAAGATCCTGCCGAGAAAAGTGAGACCCTCTACTTTTTAGGACAAACCTATTTTAAAGCCGGTTTTCTAGAACGGGCTCAAGAGATCTTCTTGCAGATCCTCAAACAGTTCCCTAGAACACCTAAAGCACTTCGTTACCTGCTTATCATCTATGAAAAAATGCATCAATTTGACAAGGCCCTGGAAGTTCTGGAACCTCTTGATGAACTGGGTATTGATAATAGAAAAGATCGTATCTACCTGCAAGCTGTCTCTATTATTCGCAGTGCTCAATATGGTGTTGATGAAAAAGCGCAGATGTTGTTGGCACTCTATCAAGAACATCATCTCTTAAGCTACCTGATCTTCGAGTACCTCTTTCGTTTTACACCGGATCTGGCATGGAAAAACCTTGATCTTGGCGAGGCCGAACGCATCCTCGATATACTCTGGAATGCACGTGAGGCTGAGGCTAATTTAGATATAATCTCATCTAACAGTTATCTGCGTGAGCTCTTTAGCGCTAAGGGGACAGCACTCTTGACCCAAGAGAGTAGTATCTTTGAGTTTGATGTACTTATTAAACTCAACATGGCAGACCAAAGCGGTGCGACCTTGCAGTTTGACTACCTTTGCGGTGAGTGTAAACAGATCTATCCATTTAGCTTCAACAGATGCCCAAACTGCCACAGTATCGACTCGGTCGTCACCGAAGCACTTTTAACAAAGGATCACTTTGAAGCAAATAACTCTTTTCAGTGATGGCAGTGCCCTCGGCAACCCCGGGCCTGGAGGTTACGGAACGATCTTACGTTATAACGGCAAAGAGCGTGTGTTAAGCGGAGGCGAAGCCCATACCACCAACAACCGTATGGAGTTGCTTGGTGTTATTGAAGGGTTAAGAGCTCTCAAAGAACCTTGTGAAGTCGAGGTGATCTCAGACTCCTCTTATGTGGTCAAAGGGGTCAATGAGTGGTTGGTCAACTGGATCAAACGTGACTTTAAAAAAGTCAAAAATCCTGACCTTTGGCATGAGTACGTCAAAGTGTCTGAACAACACAGTGTTGTTGGCATTTGGGTCAAAGGCCATGCAGGGCATGAAGAGAATGAGCGATGTGATGACATTGCACGCTCTAAAGCCGAAGAGTTTAAGGCCATCTCTAAGACTGACTAGAGTTCTTAGAGATGGCCTTAGCGGCACAATAAATTTTTGAAAGGTTACAAATGGAAGAGATAAAAAAGCTAGAAGATCGACTTAACTACCGTTTTGAAAACAAAAAGCTCATTATTGAAGCGCTGACACACAAAAGTTACAAACAGCCCTACAATAATGAACGTTTAGAGTTTTTGGGAGATGCGGTACTTGACCTCATTGTAGGGCAATACCTTTTTGAGAATTTTCCTAATCATGATGAAGGAAAGCTCTCAAAGATGCGGGCATCACTTGTCAATGAGGAGGGTTTTACACGTCTTGCCGAGCATATCAGTTTGGGAGCGCAGCTCTTTTTGTCCAATGCTGAAGAGAACAACGGTGGCCGTACTAAACCATCTCTGCTCTCAAATGCCTTTGAGGCGGTCATCGGTGCACTCTATCTTGAAGCAGGGCTGGATCGAGCAAGGGATATCAGTATCAAACTCTTAGAAGAGGTGCATCCGGACATCTCTCTTGACACGCTTTTTAAAGATTATAAAACGACGTTGCAAGAGATGACCCAGGCTCTTTTTGGTACAACACCGGAATACAAGCTTGTCCGATCACACGGTCCTGACCATAAAAAAGAGTTTGAGATCGCCGTCCTTGTTGATGGTAAAGAGTACGCTCGCGCGAGCGGAAAAAGTAAAAAAGTTGCGCAGCAGGAGTCAGCTGCAATCGCGATCAATCTACTGAACAAAGGTGACTCATGAACCGTTTTGGCATCCGTTTTAGCTTCTCAACATTTGGTGAATCACACGGCAAGGCAATTGGCTGTCTAATTGACGGTGTACCGGCAGGACTGACTATCGATGAAGCCTATATCCAGGCCCAGCTTGACCGTCGTAAACCCGGTCAAAATGAGTACGCAACCGCTCGTAAAGAGGCCGACAGTGTTGAGATCTTAAGCGGTGTTTTTGAAGGTCTTAGTACCGGCACCCCTATTGCTATGGTCATCTACAACACCAACCAAAAGTCTAAAGACTATACCAACATCAAAGACACCTTCCGCCCCGGTCATGCTGACTTTACCTACTGGCACAAATACGGCATCCGTGACTATCGCGGCGGTGGGCGCTCATCTGCACGCGAAACAGCAGCACGCGTTGCAGCCGGTGCGGTTGCAAAGATGATGTTAAATGAACTTGGCATCACTGTCGAGAGTGGTATCACTGAGATTGCAGGTATCCAAGCCAAAAACCTTGACTACAACTACCCTGCCGGCAGTGAGATCTACGCTCTGGACAAAGATGTTGAACAAGCCCAAAAAGATGCTATCTTAGAGGCTAAAAACCGTCATGACTCTGTCGGCGGTGTTGCTCAGATCAAGATGAGCAATCTGCCTATCGGGTTGGGTGAACCTCTTTACTACAAGCTTGACGGGGTACTCGCTGAAGCGATGATGGGTATCAACGCCGTTAAAGCAGTCGAGATCGGTGATGGCTTTGAAAGTGCCAAAGCCTTCGGCTCAACCAATAATGATCCTATCCGTAACAGCGGGTTTGAGTCTAATCATGCTGGTGGCATTCTAGGTGGTATCAGTAACGGTGAAGAGGTACGCCTAAACGTCTACTTTAAACCGACCCCTTCTATTTTTATGGAACAACATACGAC
>JBATWM010000212.1:0-8068 GCA_049672605.1 Sulfurimonadaceae bacterium | reverse complement strand
GTAATACGACGGCGATCAAATTGAGACATATGTGGTTAGAACAGTACCAGCAATTTCATTGAGATCTTTTAGAGGTGCCCTTAATAATAAAAAGTGCAGAAACGATCAGAAGAAGTGAGAGTGCTATGTTCAAAGTAAATGGTTCATTAAAAAAGTAGACCCCTAGAGATGTTCCTACCAAGGGAACAAGATAGTTGCTCAATGCCGTGAAACTTGCCCCCGCTAGACGGATCAGTTTAAGATAGAGCAAATAGACAATACCGGATGAGAATATACCGAGTATGATAACGCTTAACCATGTACTATCAGTCATAGCAACGCTGTTCCTGTTTAAAAAGAGCCACATAAGCATTAAGGGAAGTGAATAGATCATAAGGATAAAACGTGTTGCGTGCAGTGATGAGATCTCTTTAGGGATCATGGCCATTAAGATCAGTGCAAGTGCAAAACAGAAGGCTGCAATAGAGATAGACAAAAACCCAAGCAGTGTTGAATGTAAATTGTCTGATGAGGGGTTGATAAGAACGATCAGACCTGCAAAGGCGACAGCGAGACCGATGACTTCATTCCGAGTGATCTTATCTCTTTTTCTCATTACCAGTTCCAAGAGTATGGTCATCATCGGGATAAGCCCCATAATAATCGCTGTGACGGAAGAGGCAACAAGGAGTTGACCATATGCGATGAGGTAAAAAGGAATCGCCGCTTCTACAGCACCTATCACTATAAAAAGTAAAAAGAGCTTTTTAGTGAGATGAAGTCTCTTAGCTCTCTCCCTAGGTATGACTAAGATCAGAAGTGTTAGGGTAATAAAACCAAAAAAGATCCGTAGAACCATCAGTCCAAAGGGGGTTAACTCTTGCAGTGCCAATTCATTAAAGATGTATTGTGATCCCCAGATAAGGGCGATTAAAATGAGTAAAATATAGTGCATATTCCGCTTTGTTTGTTGTTTTTGTCTATTATTTGCAGTATATTATATCTTTAAAGGCAGAGAATGCAGTGGCGAATGACCTATAACAATGTAGACGGGGCAGCGTGCTCTGCTCGCGGTATTGCGCATCGAGAGACAAAAGAGGAGCTTGAAGCGTTGGCAAAAGAGTTAGAGGGTAAAATAACTAATATTAAAATAGAGAAGAATAAAACATATTCACAAAAGGATAAGTAGATGCGAACAATGAAGATAGTGTTACTGGGGTTATTGCTTTCTCTAACATCATTGATGGCGGCAGAGCAGAAAGTTGTGTTTGACTTGACAAGCGGTGATGTGGCGACAATTGAAAAACATCTGATTAAAAACATAGAAGGTCTGGCAGGTTATTACAAGGCCAACGACATTGATTTTAAAGCCGTTGTGGTTATCTCGGGAGATGCCTATAAGTATTTTGTGAAAGATCTTAAAAATTCTCGTTATAAAGGTAAGTTGAAAGTGGCACGAGCCCAGAAGAGACTTGAACCGATTTTAGAGAAGTTGCATACAAAGTACGGTGTTGAGTTTGATATGTGCAAGGCCGGGATGAAAGCGCGCAATATCGATAAAAAAGTTCTCTACAGCTATGTAAAAACAGATCTAAACAAAAGTGTTTACCTGATCAAGTGGCAGAACGAGGGTTATGCCTACCTCCCTGTCCACTAACAGATGGCAATAGAGACACCATACATTACCGCGGACGGCATTGTTGAGATCTATATTGATGATGCTTTTAAAGGCATCGTCTTGATAGATCGTCTAAACCCGCCTCATGGTACAGCGCTTCCCGGTGGTTTTATGGATATCGGTGAGACTATTGAGACCTGTCTTAAGCGAGAGATGTCAGAAGAGATCGGTTTAGATGTGGAGATCGAACAGCTGTTAGGACTCTACTCTGACCCATCTCGTGATCCGCGTTTTCATACCGTTTCGGCAGTTTATATCTGCAGAGCGAATGCACTACCCCAAGCGGGCGATGATGCTAAAAGCACAAAGATCGTTGCTTTGGAAGATCTCGATAAAGAGAGCTTTGTTTTTGACCATAGAAAGATTGTTGAAGATTATTTGGCTTTCAAAGGGTTGTAGTTAATTTTCTTGTATACATCTACTTATTTTTAAAGTAATTAAACTTTATTGACTGCGCTTGTCCTTTTTTACGCGCAAAAAAAGAACGAAAAAACCTCTCGTGACGGCTTCGAGGTGAGAACCGTAAAATAAAAGCCAACTGCTTGACGGTCTTTGGCTGTAAAAGCTAATGCTTTTATCCTCGTTCTGATTGTTCCGAGATAGTTTGTGCTGGAGCCGTATAGGTTTAAAAGAAGAGGGAATTTATGTTCAAGAGAAAAGTAACAACACCTCTATTAAAAGGCATTAAAAAAGAAAGAGAGACAATCCCTATTACGGACGTATATAGATATTTCGACCTGAATACAGAACAACCAGTCCATCTGCAATCAAACTTAATGCTACAAATAGACCGATGTCATTAACCGATATCTCTGGATTAAAGAATATCAGGTATGTAAATATGGTACTTAGCAGTGCATTGATGCTCCATGCATAAGCTGTTGAATTCTGACGCGTTAAATAGGCCAAGTAGATGTTGTTGATAGTCATTAAAAGGAAAAAACATCCAATAGATAGGATAATGGAAGAGGGTTCAGATACATTGGAAAAGAGAAAAATAAGCCCGGAAAAGAAAATAAGCAAGGCTTTTGTCCAGCTAGCAGGTATATGTAGATTGATCTTTGCGGTAAGATAGGCTGAAATAACGCCTATAGTCGTCAATGTCGCACCTAGAATGGAGCTAAATGCCAAGGTGGAAAACAAGATGTATACATAAGATATTAACCCTACAACGATAAAAAGTGTAGAGATCCAACGACTTTTTGACTCATAGTTATTACTCAAACCATCTTTTACAACTTTAATCCACAAAAAAGCACCTTTTATTAGAAAAACTTATAAGATTTAGGCGTAATAATGCCAAAAGCTAGATAATAGGGAGATTAAGGGAAGCAAATACTCCTATAGAGAAACTTATATTGAGCGTTGTGCTTTAATAGATCTTTCCAAAATGGTCGATGCAGGTGAGGTAGAGACGAGTGTCAAATTCTAGTTGATGATAACTTGGTTCCATATGAGCGCAGAGCTTATAAAATGCCTTGTTGTGCTCTTTCTCTTTGAGGTGGGCCAACTCATGAACAATGATCATACGTAAAAAAGGCTCAGGAACATTTTTGAACATGGAAGCAACACGGATCTCATTTTTGCTTTTGAGTTTAGCCCCTTGCACGCGCGAGGCAAAAGTGTGCATACCAAGCGCATTGTTGATGACATGGATCTTTCCGTCATAGAGCACTTTACTAATAGGTTGACTCTTTTTTAGGTAACAGTTTTTGAGTTCGATAGTGTAGTCATAAATATTTTTGTCTGTTTTATAGTTATGGGTAGTTGGATACTTTTGGAGAAGAAAGGCAGGCAGCTTCTCTGTTTTTATCAAGGTGACGACCTGAGCCTTGATCGTCTCATTGTAATGTTCGAGGTATTTTAACTGCATGTTGTTAAGTGGGTAAGCGTAAGCTTACTCTTTAGAGGCGTCGAGACTTTTATTTAAGATATCTTCAATATCTTCGACGTTTAGGTCAAGTTTGCTTAAACATTCTTGCATTGTGGCAAAATTTCCCTCTTCAATACTAATGGCAATTTCCAAAAGGGTACCTAAGATGCCCTCGCGGCCGATCAGTGCCCCTTCGACAGCAAAATCAAGATCAAAGGCCTTCAGTGTCTTCTCGATCTCAACGTCAAAGACATTGTCTAAGAGTGATAGCAGTGCAACTAGACGTGCTTGTTCCTGCAGTTTATCACTCTGCTCGGTTTTGAGCTTAGGTAAAATACCTAACATTGTGTCAATACGGTTTTGAATCATGATCGAGTACTGGCTTTTTGTACTGTTTACTTTTTTACTTGAGCGTGAGTAGATGATCATCATCAACCACTGCATCAGCTTTTGGGTTCCTACACGGGTAATGATCTCTTTGATAGAAGGTGAACCGCTGAAATCAAATTTAGGGATCGATTTAACATACTGCAGCAGTTGAAGGGTGAGCTCATTGTGGAGTTCAAACTCTTTGGAGATGTCATCTATCTGATAGTCGGATTGAAGCATGTTGAAAAGACGTATGACACCCAAATGTTTAGGGTCTAGTCGGTTCTGCTCTATTGTATAGATCTCAGCGATAAAGTACCCTTGAAAGTATTGGAATCCCATCTCTTTGTAGGCATCAAAAACCTCTTGGAATTCGATCTTTTGAGCGATTAGGATCTTACCGTCAAAGAGAGAAATATTATTTTGTAAATTCTCTATATCTGTCTGAACAGTGTCAAATTTTACGTAACTGATATAGGGCAGAATTGGGCGAAAGTTACCAATGTAGTTCTCATCAAAACGGGCGTTGTCCAGTGCAAAGATATAACCTCTTTGATAAAGTTGCTCGAGGTTGGCGACCTCTTTTTTCCCCATATGAATATCTGCAGCAAGTTCAAAGACAAAGTGATCTTTAGGAAGGTTGTAAAGAATATCAGTGAGCAGTATGTCACCGCTGATGTTGACAAAAGCTTTGGCATCACCGATACTCTTGTCAACACCGACTTGATTGAGAATGTTGACTAGGACGGAAGATGTGGCAAATCTAGGGTCGGTAAAGTTTTTTCCACCTTGATCATCACGGTAGAAAAACTCATACCCAATGGTGTTGTTATTGAGATCAACAATCGGCTGCCGTGCCATTTTCAGTTTATCGGACATTACTACCCTTTTAATTATAATTATGCTTTATGTTACAAAAGGTTTTCTAAGAAAGAACATAAACTATAGTATGTTGTCTGCTTTATCGTACAGACTTTATGCCTAAGATGTTATGATTTCTTAAAAATTATGGACTATTGTATGAGTGAAGTCAAAACGATCTATTTAGAAGAGTACACACCTCCTAGCCATCACATTACCCACACTGACCTTACCTTTGAGATCTTTGATGAACATACACTTGTTATTAACCGTATGCAGATCACGCGTTTAGATAAGAGTGCTGGTTCGATCTACCTTAACGGCGAAGGGTTAAAACTTCTTTGTGTAAAGGTTGATGATGTTAAAGCAGAGGGACAATTTACGCAGACAGATAAGGGGATAGACCTTATTTGTGATAAAGACGAATTCGTCTTACAGGTGGTGACAAAGATCTACCCTGATGAAAATACGACCTTAGAGGGGCTTTACCGTTCAGGCACTATTCTCTGCACCCAAAACGAACCCGAAGGTTTTAGACACATCAGCTACTTTATAGACCGTCCTGATAATATGAGTACGTTTACAACGACCATTATTGCGGAAACAGCGCGTTATCCTATCTTGCTGGGTAATGGAAACTTGGTAGATCAAGAAGTCTATACAGAGGGACGCCACATGGCAAAGTGGGAGGACCCATTTGCAAAACCATCCTACCTTTTTGCCCTTGTTGCGGGTGACTTGGGTGTTGTGAATGATAGTTTTACAACAATGAGCGCTCGTGATATAGAACTCAATATCTATGTTGACAAAGGCAATGAGAGTAAGTGTGGCCATGCTATGCGTTCACTTAAAAACTCGATGAAGTGGGACGAAGAGAAGTACGGACGTGAGTACGACCTTGATATCTACAACATTGTTGCTGTTGACAGTTTTAACATGGGTGCCATGGAAAACAAAGGGTTGAACATCTTTAACTCTCACTATGTTTTAGCCGATGAGGATAGTGCAACTGATCAGAACTTTATGGGTATCGAGAGTGTGATCGCCCATGAATATTTTCACAACTGGACAGGAAACCGTATCACCTGTCGTGACTGGTTCCAACTCACTTTAAAAGAGGGGTTGACAGTCTTTCGTGACCAGAGTTTCAGTGCGGATATGAATGATGCGTCTGTGCAGCGTATTAGTGATGTCAAGGCGCTGCGTGAACGTCAATTTGTGGAAGATGCAGGGCCGACGGCACACCCCATCAAACCGCAGAGTTATATCGAGATCAACAACTTCTACACCGCTACGATCTATGAGAAAGGGGCTGAGGTGATCCGTATGATCCATACACTTTTGGGCGAAGAGAAATTTCGCGCGGGTATGGATCTCTATTTTGAGACCTTTGATGCTCAGGCGGTTCGAACAGAGGACTTTTTATGGGCAATGCACAGCCAGGGAGGTTTTGATCTGGAACGTTTTTCACGTTGGTACTCGCAAGAACGTACGCCGACCTTGGAAGTGAGTGAACGTTATGACGAGGAAGCTAAAGAGTTTCATCTTAACCTCAAACAGGTGATCCCAGAAACGACTAAGGGAGAAGAGCAACTTCCTTACTACTTTCCACTTGGCTTCTCTCTGCTAGATAACAGAGGGGAAAAACTCCCTTTTGAATTGCAAAGAGAGAACCAACCTCTTTTAGAACGTGATATTTTGATTGTTGAAGAGGGCGTTGAGACCTTTATTTTCAAAGAGGTTCACCAAAAACCGATCCTCTCTATCAATACGGGTTTCAGCGCACCGTTTAAGATCGAACACCCTGAGGCAGATTTTGACTTTTTAATGCGGTATGACAGCGATGGGTTTAACCGATATGAGGCGACGCAAAAAGCGGCGATAAAGGCGCTGCAGACTTTTATCGACAAGGGTGAGGTTGACAGTGTTTATATAGAGAGTTTCGGTGCGATCTTGGCGGATGATAATTTAGGCTTGGAGTCCAAGGCCTTTATGCTTGAATTGCCGACTCTATCGGTGTTGATGCAAGAGCAGGTAGTTATTGATGTCCAACCGATCTCAAAAGCGCTCTCTGTCGTTAAAAAAGCACTTGCAACGCGTTACAAAGAGTCCATGTTGACGATCTATACAAAGCACCATAAACCTCACAACAGTGAACTCGATGCACAGAGTATGGGCGAAAGAGCGATCAAAAATGCGGTCATGAGCTACCTGATCAGTCTTGAAGAGGATGCGATCAATGCACTCTGTCTGAAACAGTATGATGAGAGTGTGACAATGACGGACCGTATTGTGGCGCTTGACCTTCTAGAGAACTTTGTACCCGATCTTGCACAAGATAGGCTGAGCCACTTTTATGAGCGCTACAAAGAAGACACTTTGGTGATGAACAAATATCTGTCAGTCTTGTCCGCTTCGGAGCGTGAAGGTACGATAGACCGTGTCCAAGCGCTGCAAAACGACCCCGTTTATGATGTTAAAGTACCAAATCTTGTTCGCGCACTTTTAGGTGTCTTTGCTCGTAATGCGGTGGCTTTTCATGCGCCTACCGGTCACGGATATGCATTTTTGGCAGAGAAGGTCATTGAACTCGACACCATCAATCCGCAGATCGCTTCTGGGCTAACGGCTGCTTTTAGAAGTTATAGCCGTCTTAACCCTGAGAATAAGGAGCTTATGAAAGAGGCTTTGGAGATGATCTTAAGTGAGAAAGAGATCTCGGCCAATGTCTACGAAATCGTCGAAAAAATCCTGAATTAAAGTTGCAGCTTCGGCGCATCTTGCGTCCAACTCAGACTCTCCACGTGCACTAGCACGCTATCGGTCTGAGTTAAACACAAGCTACACCAAATCTGAAACTTTTATGAGTTCAGAACTGGTTAAGATGAGCTTCGCCATCTTTTTATAATAGATTCACCATTCACCATTCACCATTCACCATTCACCATTCACCATTCACCATTCACTCTACCAACTCTTTTGATTTATAATTGTTTTTGTGATGTATTTTTAACCTGGACATAAAGTGAGTAGAAACACTATGCTTAAGATGGAATTATCACGAATTATTACGTTGTATTATAAGTTGTGATAAGATTGTGATGGTTTTGCGATAAAGTTTGCTAGACGAAAAAAATATTTGTTATGTAATCAAAGGAGACAAAGATGGCTAGAGTTGTTATTTTGGGTGGTGGTGTTTCAGGACATACAGCTGCAACATTTGCTGCAAAGTGGTTAGGTAGTTCGCATGAGGTGGTTGTTGTTACACCAAATGCAAAATGGAACTGGATTCCTTCTAACATCTGGGT
>JBATWM010000211.1:0-40921 GCA_049672605.1 Sulfurimonadaceae bacterium | reverse complement strand
CATTGTCAATAAATATTTCATAGTTATATCATAGCCTTTATATCAAAACGAAAAGCAAACCTTAGTCAAACAGACTAAAGTATGCTGATAACACTTGCATTATTGTTTTAAATTTGTTAAAATCGCGTTCTAAACCAATTCAACCTAAAAATATGGAGAACCACAATGGCAAAACATCAATTCCAGACGGAAGTCAATCAACTCTTACAACTTATGATCCACTCACTCTACTCAAACAAAGAGATCTTCTTGCGTGAGCTCGTCTCTAACGGTTCAGACGCTATGGACAAGCTCAACATGCTTGTGCTTACCGATGACGCTTACAAGGGTGTTGTTTTTAACCCTCGCATCGAGATCGCGCTTGACAAAGAGAACAAGACACTGACTATCAGTGACACGGGTATCGGTATGAACGATGAGGACCTTGTCGCTAACCTTGGTACCATTGCCAAGTCGGGTACAAAAGCGTTTATGGAGAACCTCTCTGGTGACCAGAAGAAAGACTCTCAGCTTATCGGCCAGTTCGGTGTCGGTTTCTACGCTGCATTCATGGTTGCTGACAGAGTAGAAGTAACGTCTAAAAAAGCGGGCGAAGAGAAAGCCTACAAATGGATCTCAGCCGGTGACGGTGAGTATGAGATCGAAGATGCAGAAAAAGAGGGGCACGGTACATCGATCGTCATGCACCTCAAAGATGACGATGCTGAGTTTTTAGAAGAGCAGCGTGTCTCTAGTATTATCGAAAAGTACTCTAATCACATCCCTTTCCCTATCTTTATGGACAAAGAGAACTTTATTCCTGCAGAGAAAGATGACGAAGGCAATGAGACCAAGCCGTCATCAACAGAGATGAAAAACGAGCAGATCAACAAGGCTTCTGCACTCTGGACGATCTCTAAGTCGGAACTCAACGATGATGACTACAAAGACTTCTACTCCAGTATCGCACACGACTCAGCTGAGCCACTTGCTTGGATGCACAACAAAGCCGAGGGCGCTATTGAGTACACTACCCTCTTCTACGTGCCGTCAAAAGCACCGATGGATATGTACCGTGTAGACTACACACCGGGGATCAAACTCTACATCAACCGTGTCTTTATTACGGACGATGACAAAGAGCTTATGCCGACCTACCTTCGTTTCTTACGCGGTGTCATCGACTCTGCCGACCTTCCGTTAAATGTCAGCCGTGAGATTCTTCAGTCTAATCCGGTTATGAACAAGATCAAAAATGCTTCTGTTAAAAAAGTGCTTTCTGAGCTTGCCAAGCTGATGAAAAAAGACAGTGCGAAGTACAACGAGTTCTACGCTGAATTCGGTAATGTGCTTAAAGAGGGTCTCTACTCTGACTTTGGCAACAAAGAGCGTATCTTGGAGCTGCTGCAGTTCAACACGCTTAACTCTGACGAGAAGACTAACATCCAAGAATTTGTAAAATCAGTCGATGAAGAGAAAAAAGAGATCTACTACATCACAGGCAAGATGGCACTTAACATGCTTAAAAAATCGCCTGCACTTGAGCGTTTCAAAGCAAAAGGCATCGATGTCATCATTCTAAACGAAGAGATCGACACCATCGTTATGCCAATGGTCACTGAGTACAAAGAGTACAAATTTGTGAATGCAGCCGACGCCAAACTGGACGACTCTGAAGAGGCTAAGCAGAAAGAAGAAGAGCTTACCAAAGAGTACGAAGCTCTTATCGGTGAGTTTAAGACAAGCCTTGGCGACAGTGTCAAAGACATCCAAGTGACAACAGAGCTTACAGAGTCTCCTGTAGCGCTTAAGATCGACAAAGAGGACCCAAGCTACATGATGGCGCAGATGATGGCACAGATGGGTCAAGGCGGGGAGATGCCACCTATTAAACCGATCCTGCAGATCAACCCGAACCATGAACTGCTTGCCAAGCTGAAAGATTCTGCCGACCAGAACCTCATTAACGATGCGGCGCACGTACTGTTTGACCAGGCCAAACTGTTTGACGGTATGGAGCTCGACGACACTGCCGACTTCATCGCCCGTATGAACCGTATCATGACCAAGGCGCTCTAAACACTGCTTCTTAATTTTTGTTCCCGCTTCCACTGCGGGAACAGAACCCCTCCCTTTCAAAGGAAAACCGTGATCCCAAAACGTTTCGAACCCCTGCTCTTTTCATTTCTGATGTCGCTGTTCATGTCTTTTTTTATGTCATTCGTCATCACCTTCATCAACCTCGGATTAATCGACGGTTTTGTTATCAAATGGCTCGGCGCATTCTGGAAAGCCTTTCTTATCGCTTTTCCGACGATCTTTATTGTCGTGCCCTTGGTGCGCAAGCTGGTCAGAAAGCTTGTGTTAGAATAGATGGCCACCTATTCGTCTGAACGAAACATCGCCCAAAAGAAAAGAGAAAAATTATAAATCATTACTATTATTTAATTTACCCTATGTTATATTAAACTGCATATCCAACCAGTGTACGATATGAAAAATGGAGTGATTATAAAGATGAAAAAGTTTATTTTAATGATAGCGGTAATGGCTGCCTCTGTGCAATTGGTTTTAGCTGCGGATCTCTCCGATGAGATGAAGGTCCAAAACAGGAAAATCGTTCAATTGGTCGTTGAAGAGATCTCAAAAGACTTACCTAAAACCATAGACAACTATACGCAATTTGTAGACATTACAAGCAAAGATCTGGCTTTGATCTATATCTTTGAGATCAATACCGGTGTCAAGAGTGACAAAACCGTAAGAGAAGAGGACAGGTCAAGAATGCAGCGTGCTGTAACACAGGGCGTGTGTCGATCCTCAGCAAGGTTCTTGGACGCCCAGATCAACATCTCATACCTCTACAGAAGTGCCAAAACGAAAGCGCCGCTGTTTCAGTTTGATATTGCACAAGCAGACTGTATATAAAATCTGAACGTCAAAAGTCGCACCTATTGTAGTTTAACGATAGGGGCACTGTCTTCAAGCAGTAGAACCGGTTCAATGAACGGGGCTATGTTGACCAGAAAATTCAACAATGACATCACCGGGGATCCGTAAAAGAACTTCACTTTATGGTTGTAGTGCCAAAGTTGATCCGCATACTGGAACATTTTGTGCGGGGTGTCGCCTATGTTGTTGTTGTCTTTGTCAAATCCTGCATACCGGTCCCAGTAGTTGTATTCGACTATATTGCTGTGTGTAGTGCTTCCTCTGCTGCTTTTAACAACATCATCGATGTTTCCAAAGATCCTGTTGTGTGTCAGCGTATTGTTTTTTATCTCTGCATGAAAATGGATAGCCTCTTTGTTGTATGAGATCTCATTGTCTTTGATATATCGTTGCATACCGCGTTCACTTCCTTTGGTGTCGATATAGATCCCCTGTGCATTGTAACTGACACTATTGTTTTGAAACAGAAAGTTAGACACCCCTTTTAAGACGACGCCGATACCCGCTGCCCCTGTAGAGCTTTTGATACTGTTGTCTACAACTTCGGTATCTTTGGCACCCATCAGCATCATGCCGACAGAGTTGTATTGAAAGTGGTTGTTTTTTACGGAGTTTTGATCGCTTAGGCTAATATGCAGTGCAAACCTGTTGTAGGCAAAACGATTATCTTCTATGCTATTGTTATGTGAATACGTAAGCGTCACATCTCTTGCGTTTTCGATGGTATTGCTTTTGATGAGATTACGGTTGCTGTACCAGATCTTTAACGCATCGCCTCTAAAGCTAATCTCATTTTTTTTGGATGTGATGTAGTTGTCTGCGATGACAGAGTCTTCCACCATCGCCATATCTATGCCATACAGACTGTCCAATATCTTGCAATGGCTGATCTCGCACGCTTTTACGCTCTTCAGCCTTATCGCAGCGTCCAGGTTATCCATTCGCTCACCGCTGCCGGTAATGGTAAGGTTTTTTAAAACGACATGGGAGCTGTTGACGGTAACGACACTGCCTTGGTTGTCACCTTTGATGATGACCCCATCCTCCTTGCCTATAATGGTAAGAGGTTTGTTGATAATGATCTTTCCCAAGTATGTTCCGCTTGAGAGTTTCAGCGTTGAACCGGAGGGTGCCCTGTCGATGGCCTCTTGTAAAAGGTTGGCATAAGATGCGGAGACTAAGAGAAAAAAAAGTACAAATAACTTTGTCATCGGGACAGTTTTTAATAAAACCTATGGATCTCTTCCATAAGATTTGAAAACTCGATATCGTCACCCTTCTCTTTTAAAAAGTTGACAAGGTATTTTTCACTTGCTTCGACATCCTCTTTTTTTTCTATCTCTAACAGTTTTGCATAGAGATCGGATATGACCGACAGGACATGTTTTGAGACTGTTTTTCTTGATGCCTGATACCCGATGATCTTGCCGGTGTCGGTATCTCTTCTGGATTCAAACTCGGTGAAGATCCAGTAATACCTGCCGTCTTTTGCCAGGTTTTTTACAACAGCATTGATATTTTCACCCTGAGAGATCGTCTCCCACAGAAGTTTAAACACAACCTTCGGCATGTCGGGATGGCGGATGACACTGTGCGGTTTACCGATCAACTCTTCTTTGTCGTAACCGCAGATCTCTATAAAGTAGTCGTTGCAAAAGGTGATCTTCCCTGTTTCGTCGGTTTCACTGACGATATACCGTTTGGAATCAAGAACGATCGCTTCATCAATAGGGGTTGGTTTGGACATCATTTCTCCTTTTACTCTCAGGTTCGGATCGATACTAGATCTTACCGTTTAAGAGGTTGATCAAGGCCTCCGGTATCGCAGCAAAAGCAATCACTCTCTTACCGTTGTGCTCTTTTGCAAATCTCTGCGCACTGTCATAGTTCGCAAAAGGGACAAGATCGTCACCGGCAGGTGATGTGACATTTGAGCCGTAGACATAAAAAGCGCCTCTCGCATTGATAGGCTGCATGGTCTCATAATCTGTCACAAGGATCTGTTTGAAGTCACCCTCGCTTTTTACCCCTATGTCAAACCATTTTCCCGGCTGATGATAAAACTCGATCATCGACTTTGGACTGCTAAAAAAGAGCTTTTTGCCATTTTGAAGGGTGATCTTTGCCACCCATCTTGGCGATTTATAGACCTTCATATGTCGGACTAAGCCCGTCGTGTTTTTGTCATAATCCATGACGTAGGCTTCATAGGGCTTCAGTTGTAGAGGCTGTGCTATAGCAACTGATGATGCTAACAGTAGTAATACAAGTAATTTTTTCATAGTTAGTCCTTTAAATTGGTTACACCAGATCTTTTTTCTCAAATATCTTAAACCCCAAAAAGGCAAAGATCATCCCTAAGGCTAATGGATAAGCTATCGATACAAATACAAAGGTAGCTTGACTCATAGAATCAAGGATATAAAAAGCGACAGGTCCCATTACGGTGAGTTCCGGATCAAAAAGCGAAATCGCTGCAACCCTGAATATCTCCATCGGATTGATCATCGCAATAAAGATAATAAGCTCTTCGTTCATACGCTGCTGCATCATCAACGAGATCAGTGCGATATCGATAAAAGCGAGCAGTACGATCCAGACAAAAAAGGCGATACCCAGAGCGACCTCTGATGACTTTACAAAAGAGGAGATGAAAAAAGCGATCCCTAAAAATGCACTGGAGAGGGCAAAGAGCAGGCCTGTGTATAAAAAGAAGATGCCCCAGGGAATATCCGCCCCTTTGAAAAAGCCATACCCAATAGCGACAACCATAGCAAATAAGACCGGCAGATATACGGTGATAAATCTACCGATGATCTTACCCCAGTAATACTGTTTTAGAGAGATAGGGAACGAGAGCATATACTCCAATATATGATTATCTCTGTCACCGGAGATTGACCTGACCGTTGTGATAAGGATAAAAATAGGCAAGATGACAATGGTGACCTGAATATACATCAGCAAAAGCCTGCTCAGACCGCTAAAACCCATCACTTGAGACTCCGTGACACCTGCTATGAAAAAGAGTGCTATCAGCCCGCCGAAGACGAGTGAATAGACTAAAAACCATTTGGCCCGAATAGACTCTTTAAGGTCTAGATAAGCGATCAATAAAAGGTTGTTCACTAATTACCCCCGCACTTTCCGGCGCCGCCGCATTTGCCAGCGCCGCACTTCATCGCTGTCGAAGGCTTGGCTGCCTTCTGCTCTGCGGATTTGAAGATCTCTTTTTTGGCCTCAGCGAACGTCAAGGTCGTGGCCTCTGTTTTCTCTTTAGTAGCGCTCAGACCAAAATCCATAGGCGTGATGTTGCCAAGCGTCCAGTAGGCTGTTTTCGCATCGATGAAGGCTGACGTCTTACTGTCTGCAACATAGATGGCAGCCGTGTCAAACCACTCCTGCGGATTTTCATCCATCCAAAGCACCAAACAGCCGATATCGTCAAACTTATACGCTTTGTTATGTTGGGTATCGACGATCTGGGCAGCATAGGCTCTGTCAGAGATGACCATTTTACACTCGTCACACATATCTCTGTCATAATGGACTATATGTGCTCCGGACTCTTGCGCTTTGTCACACGCAGAAAAACCAAATATAAGCCCTATCAGCAGTATTATCTTATAAACATTCATCGGATGTAATCCTCCCTAAATCCATATAGACCTGTCTGTTGACAAGGTCTTTGACCTCTTCGAGCCGGTGCGTCACAAAAAGCAGCACTTTTTCATCTTCATTTTGTTTCAAAAGCCGATAAAAATCATCTCTGGCCTTCGGGTCAAGGTTAGCCGTAGGCTCATCATAGATGATGATGTCACTTTTTTTTGCCAAACTGATCGCGATCAGAAGCTTCTGCTTCATACCGCCGCTGAGTTTGAAAAATGATTTGTTCAAGTTCGCTTTGATGTCAAGTTTCATCTCATTGGCATAGTGCATGATCAACTCCCGTTCAACGTGGGCACTGACGCTGATATACTGCATCAACTCGTCAATACTGAGTTTGATCGGCGGAGGAAGTTGAGGAACAAAGCTGATATTTTCCAGTACTTTGAGCCTCTCTTTGACTGGGTCGAGCCCATTGATCAAGACCTCACCGCTGCTGGGATGGTAATAGCCCAACAAGGATCTGATAAGCGTTGTCTTGCCTGCCCCATTAGCGCCCATCAGTGCAATAGCTTCATTTTTGTTAAACTCTATACTGACACTGTCCAGTGAGACATGTGAACCAAACTTTTTAGTTAAATTTGTTGTTTTTATCATTTCTATCTACCCTTATACCAAACTTTTTAATCTAAAATCAAAACTGAGCGCATCCTCGTGGCAGATATCGATACATCGTCCGCAAAGCGTACAGTCCGCTCCGGTAATATACTCTTTGGTGATCCCTTTTTCTTCTCTCTGTTTGTCATATTTGGCTTTGGTGATCTCCAAGACCTGGTTTTCAAAACAGACGTCATGACAGACCATGCAGTGGTCACAGTTGTCGTTCCACTCGACGCGCAGTGCAGAGACTTTTCCGATCATACCGTAGGTCGTTCCTATCGGACAGATATAGGTACACCAGGCACGACGCGAGTAGAAGACCTCAAAGGCCAGGACGATGAGTACCCAAAGAAGTCCCAGACTCCAACCATAAGCGATAGCTCTACTGAGGATGCCCACAACATTGATGGTCTCAAAGACCAGATAACCGCTGGTAAAGGCCGTAACTAGAAAGATCGCCCAAAAGATGTAACGGACACGATGGTCGAACTTTCTCTCTTTAATGATCTTTTTAGTGACAAGGGTGTTGTGCCACTTCTCACCGATCTCGCTCAAAAGGCCATACGGGCAGACCCATGAGCAGTAAGACCGTCCGCCGACAAGCATATAAAAGAGCACAACAGTAACGGTTCCGATAACCATATTGATGGGGATATGATAGGTAGCAAGCGCTAGCTGCATATTGGTATAGACATCGATTAGGTGAAACCCTAAAAAGCGTGAACCGCTAAGCGTTCCCTCCAAGATCTGAATATCAATGGCAAACGACAGAAAGAAGAGCAGATGAATAGAAATGACAAGTATCCATCGCTTCATTCTGTAACTAAAGAAGCTCTTGCCCTCTTTTGTCTTATCGAAAAATGTCGACCAGAACGTTGTGTTTTTTATGGTCTCTCGACTGTTGTACTTATCCATCTTGCAACTCCGCTTGACTTATTGACTACTCTTCTAACGCTTTGGCTCTTGCCGGAAACTCGCCGATCTCATCTGCAAACGCTCTGAGGTCCTCTTCGCTCAAGTTCATCAACAGACCCTTCATAATCATGTTCTCTTTTCTGCCTGCTTTAAAATCAGCAAGATCAGTATAGAGCTTATCAGCCTCTTGTCCAAAGAGCTTAGTGCCCATAAGTTTTTTACCGTTTTGCTCACCGGAACCATTAACGCCATGACAAGAGGCACATCTGCTTTTATAGGCTTGAGAGACTTTGAATGCACCGGCACTTCCTGCTTTGTCTCGCAGGGCTTTAAGCTTCTCTTGCTCTTTAGCTCTGTCATCTTTCTCTTCGGGTACGATTGCAGCCGTTTGCTGTGTCATTGTGTCACCAAAGTCTTCAATGATCTTGCTGTGTTCACCCCCCTGATAAGCACCGCCAACCATAAAGGTCATCACCATTAAACCTAAGATAGCAACGGTTAAAACGCCTACAACTATATTTTTAAGATTCATCATTTAGTGACTCCCTGTACTGAACTGTTATCATTATTTATTTCTCATCTTGTCAAGTTCTACATTAAATAAATAGATCTCATCAGCTAACTCTCTGATCTCTTTATCATCCATCATATTGATCAGGTCTCTCATCAACACATTCTCTTTTTCACCGCTTTTAAACTTCATGATGGTGTCGAAAATAAAATCAGAATCTCTACCAAGAAGAGATGGACCGATGACGCCATTCGCATAGTCATTGTGACACGCCGAACATTTAATGATGAATTTTTTACTCAGTTTTCGGGCAAGCATTGAGACTTGCACCTCTTCGTAAGGGCTTCTAACGTTCATATTCGCATCGATCTTCGTTCTAGGCTTTGTCCTTACAGCGGCATCTTCATTGGCAGGTCTTGAGTTTTCATCATAAGCGCTTTCGATGTTGTAGTCATAATAGTAAGACTTGCTTTGATTTTTATCTCTCTCTTTCTCTTGTACTTTGATCTCACCTGCATTCTCGTTTTGCACGATCTCTATCTGTGATGCACTTACTGGTGCAGCTGTTTTTTGGCTGCTCTCTTCTTCGCTTTTATCACCACTACAACCGGTTAAAAAAACAAAAAACAGAAGGCTAAAAGCACATATCATGTTTTGCATCTTTAATTTTGGACCTCTATATCTCATATCTAACTCCTTATGCTCTGTTTTCATAATATTCTTCGTAACGCATACGCGGCTTGACAACGATCGACGGTATTGTCGTCGGACAGACCTCTTCGCAGGCGCCGCAACCGATACACCCATCATAGATCTCAGGTCTGTTGCCGCCATCTCTATCAGGTACCATAGCAATAGCGCTTAACGGATTGGGGATCGGGCATATATCTGCACACAGTGTACACTGTTTCCCTTCATAACCGTCTAACTTCTCTAGCAGTTTTGTCTCAAGTTCCGTAACATTTCTCTGCGCATCCGTAAATTGGTGCATCTTGTCGTTATACCCCTTTGGCACAGGGCTACTGCTCATCGCGATACAGGTCTCCGGGAACTCTAAGACCGCGATACCCATATGAATATCTTCCGGTTTCTCGCAGTGGTGATCAAGCGCACCGCTTGGACAGGCGAGGACACACGGTACGGCACTACAGGCGTAACAGCCGCGCTCAGTCGCATCAATATAGGGTGTTCCTATGCCATGGCCCATTGTAAGATCGGACAGTTTAATGGAGTGATATGGACAGACCTGAAGACACTGACCACACTTGATACACAGACCTAAAAACATCTTTTCATCCACCGCACCGGGAGGTCGGAGCCTGTTCTCCGCTCGCAGAGGATAGGGGCTAAACAGAACACCGCCACCGAGTACAAGTCCCAATACACCTAGGGTCGAATATTTAACAAAATCTCTTCTGTCTGTTTTAACTTTTGCCATATCTATCCTTCTATCCTGACTTTTGGCTTTTCATCTTCAAGCAAAAAGAGTGGCTTGGTAAAAGGCGCCAGCTTAGCCAGAAAATTGAGCAGTGAGATAACGGGTGAACCGTAAAAGAACTTTACGTCGGGGTTATAGATCCAAAGCTGGTCTGCATACTGATAGACTTTATGAGGGGTGTCACCGATATTGTCGCCGTTTTTGTCGAACCCTTCATAGTTGTCCCAGTAGTTTCCTACGATCTCATTTTCGTTTGTCTTGCTTCCTCGACTGTCATTCACTATATCTTCGATGTTCCCCATGATCACATTATCTTTGATGATGTTGTTTTCACTAAGAGAGTGAAAATGCAGGGCCTCTGCATTGTAAAGAATCTTGTTTCCGACAAGCCAGTTGTTGGTGTCGGGTTCAAAAGGAGATCTGTCGATATAGATGCCTTGTGCACAGTAGATGACGGTATTGTCTTTTAGGGTAAAGTTGGAAACATCTTTAAGCCCTATTCCCATGCCCGTAGCGCCCAAAGAACTTTTAACAATATTTCCCGTCGCTATCGTGTCTTGAGAATACATAAAAAAGATACCGACAGAGTTGTATTGGTACCGGTTGTCTTTGACCAGGTTTTTACCTGCATACATAAAATGGAGTGAATAGCGACAGTGCTCACCGCTATTTCCGACTATCTCATTACCGTGTGAGTACCATATCACCATATCACGAGAGCGTATCAAAGCATTTTTTGTGACGATGTTGTCATTTGAGTACCAAAGTCTGAGTCCATCACCTCTAAGCCCGAGGTCAAGATCTTTTGAGGTTATGGTGTTGTTGGAGATGATGGAGTTGTTGACCATCTGCAGATCGATACCAAAGAGCGTCTCTTCTATAACACAGTTGCTGATCTCACACTGCTTGCCTTCAACCATTGAGATAGCAGCGTCAAGCTTATCATGACGATTTCCGCTTCCGATGATCTTTAGATTTTTTAGTGTGACAAACGAGCCTTTGGTCCTGATTACGGTACCTTCACCCTCACCGTCGATAATGACACCCTCTTCTTTACCGATAATACTCAACGGTTTGTTGATAGTGATCTTCCCTTTATAGACACCGGCAGGCAGTTTTATAATAGAACCTGCAGGTGCTCTGTCTATGGCCTCTTGCAATAGATTTGCATGCGAAACGTTTAACAGTAAAAAAAGAGAGATGATCGTCATTCTAAACATAGCAAACCCTTAAATTTTTATCTACTGTTCCGTCGCTTTGACTGCTTTTTGTTTTGCAAAAAAAGCAAGCAGACTTAACAGACTGATCGCCACCATGACATAAAACCCTATCGTTGGGTAGGAGTGAGTCGTAAACTGCGCGATCTTCCCGTCGCCAAAAACAGTCGGCATAAACGGTTTTATATTGAATGCGCCCCAGTCATGCAGGTTATGTCCAAACCAGTATAACCAGTAGGAGTAATCCGCAATAAAAAGCAGTGGCAGAGATGCCGGCACAAGCATGATAAGATTAATGATCTTTGAACTGTAGGCGATAAAATAGATGATCCCTAAAGAGAGTAGCAGAAGTGCATAAATACCGATCTCTCGTTCTAAAGTACCGCCTACCCACATCGGGTCCATTCCGACATAGTGGTTAATGGTGTTCATCTCATGCACTTCACCGCTGAATCCGTCAAAATGAAAATAGACCGGAATACCTTCAGGAAACGCCTCTTTCGGATAGTTCGGTGCCTCAAGAGAAACAGCCCAGATAGGCAGTGAAGCAACACCGATCTCTGATGCTGAATCGATCATCTTCATGAGATCATTATGCGCATCTTCAGGGGTAGTGACACTCTTGTATCTGCCTTGGCTATAGATGTTCCAAACGCTTGCAGAAAGTGCTGAGACCTCCTCACCTTTTCCCGCATCTACCTTGTTCAGTGTGCCGTGAAAGGCGATCATTGGAAAGGTAAAAGCGGCGGTTAAAAGTATCAGAGCTAAAGCAGCAAAGACTCTTGCCTTTATCAGACTTGGATGCATTGTCATTCCTTTTAGGGTATCTTTCATAAGTTAAAGGTTCAAGGTTTATCTACAACCCTCAATTCTTAACTTAAATTATGATATTGATAATAGTCTACTACATTTTACATCTATATAGATTGACAAAAGTCAACAGTAGTGGTCAACAGCGATTTTTAGTGCAAAAAAAAAGGGGAGAACCGAAGCCCTCCCCTTTAATAACTAAGAGTTGTGCTCTTAGAACAAGTTGGCATTCTCTTCAATCCATTTAAGATATTCGATAATGTCTTTTGTCTCTTTTTCACTCATATGCTGATTAGGCATTTTAAGATTAAAGTAATCGATCATACCTTTAACATATGGATCTTCATACATCGTCTCTGGTTTCAAAATGAAATCTCTAACCCATTTCTCACCATTTTCATGACGTTGCAGAACACCTGTCAAGTCTGGTCCAGAAGATACTTTACCGATGACGTGACATCCGCTACATCCGCCTTCGCCAAATGCCGTTTCACCAGCTTGTGCCGAAGGTGTTTTCTTAGTAGCGATCAGTGATACCAGTGTATCTTTTGCTCTAATTCCAACATCCGCTGTCTTAACCATTAGCTGCCAGATCATGTTCTCAAAAAGAATCGCTTTTTCGAGGTCACCCGCTTTAACAGCAGCGTCCGCTTTTTTCTTCTGTTCAGGAATCTGACCATATTGATCAAAGGCATCTGTTACAAGGTCAGCAACGACTTTGTGATCACCGAACTTGTTTGCTTTCAAGAAAGCAACAACACTTTGAATAACGGCATCAGTAGCAGCATTTACGGCAACTGTTTTGTCATACTCAGCTTTAAGCTGTTCTGGCGTCATTGTTTGCATTTTCAGTTTTTGAGCACTGACATATTTTTTGTCAGGATCTTTAACCATCATATAACCCATCATCTCCAAGTGAAGTGCAGAACAGAACTCTGTACAGTAGTAAGGGAATACACCTTCAATATCTGCAATAAAGTTGATTTCAGCTGTTTCACCCGGCTCCAGTGACGCGTGTACATTATAGTGGTCAACTGTAAAACCGTGCGTCTCATCTTGAGCACGCTCCAAGTTGGTCATGTAGATCGTAACGTTGTCACCTTTGTTGACGGTAATTCTCTCAGGGTTAATGTGAGAACGTACCAGCGTTGCATAGACATAGACATTTTTGCCTTTTCTGACAATTTTCTCTTGACCTGCCAGTGTTTTACCTATATGCTCTTTACCCGTTTTGGTGTTTGTACCCATTTTGTAACGTACATGCGGGTGCAGTTTCTCTGCTCTGATCGCAACCGCTTGGTGAGGTTCACCTAACGGTAGAGGCATATCAACAAGAAGGTCCATAGTCTTACCGCTTACATCAATAAGTTGATGATTTTGCGGGTGCAGCGGACCAACATTTTGGAATCTGTCGATCGACAATTTATTCAAAGAGATAATGTACTTACCTTGAGGATCAGCACTCTTACCTTCCATTCCACACAGGTGACCAACGTTATAGTGGACATTCTCTTTGTCAAGGACTTTAAGAGTTTTATAGTTCCATTTAACGATCTGTGAGTCAACATAGAGTGACGTATAGATCTCGCCATCAACGTTTGAATACTGGCTATGCAGTGGCCCAAGGCCTAGTTCAAGCTGACCGTGTAGAGATTTTTTCATATCTAAGATAGGGATACCGTACGGATCTTTACCGATATAATCTTTGCTCTTGATCAGTTTTTTGATCTTGCTCCACTTATAAACAGAAGCGTGTGTATCCAGCTTACCACAAACAGTGATGTACTCACCATCTGGAGAGACATCAACACCGTGTGGTGATTTTGGCTCAGGGATCAGAAACAGTGCATTGTTTGCAACGGCGACACTCATAGGAATGATTCTGTGTCCATTAACAACTTTTACATTTTTCTTGTTCTCTGCAAGCTTCGCAAGTTTTCTCCAGTCATATACATGCAAGAAGTCAGTATCGTTACGAGACATACCCGCTTCATTTGGCGGCATACCCACTTCGATACCACCTGTATACATCTCGGTATTAAATGAGTTGGTGAAACCCCAACCGTCAGAAACACCCTTACCTGCATCACTCAGATCCTGCATGTAGGGAGGCATCTCGATTGTGAAAGAGGCCTTCTCTTTAATCCGACCTTCTTTGTTGTCGAATTTCCACATGGTCACACCACCACGGTAGGTCTCTTTATACTCTTCGATCGGGTGATAGTTATTATCAAACGGAGCAGCGTACTGAGCAGCTTCGATGATATAGTCACTGTTTTGAGTAAAGAAAGCACCACCATGTGCTGATTTAAATACCGGATTGACGGCGATCTGTTTCGTTTCAAAATCTGCTAAGTCAATAACGGCAAGACGTGGGTTGGCTTTATCATTGATAACTAACCATTTACCGTCATACTTGCCGTCTTTCTCAGAGAGTGCCGGGTGGTGCGTGTCACCCCAGTTGATCTCACGACCACGGATGTTACCTTGTCTTAACACCTTAAGACTATCTACATCATAACCGTAACCTTGCCAAGGTTCAGGTGTAAAGACGGCAATATATTTTAGAATCCTCATTGACGGAACACCATAGACGATCACCTGTCCACTCTGTCCGCCAGAACTAAACACGATAAACTCATCTCTACCGCCGGTAGCGTTATAAGTCTTCGCAGCACGAACAACATCGTTCTCTGTTAAGCCTCTTGCCTTCATTACTTTTTGTAGCTCACCGGTTGCACCAGACAAGACTGTTGCAGCTAAAGAGGTACCTAAAATAAGAGTTGAAAGCTTAGTAAAATGCTTTTTCATCTTTTTCTCCTTAATGTTGATTGGGCATTAAGGATTCTCAAACGACCCTTACAATACTCAATTACTATAGAATAATAGAATATAAAGCGGCACAATAATTTGACTCGGGTCAAATTATGAGGTTATTTCTGTTTTTTGAAACTATCAGGTGAGGTCAGCAGGTCCAGATCGCTCTTTAGCTCTTTAAGCTTCTGTGCCGAATTGGCCAGCTCTTCAAAAGAGTGTATCAATGCATCTTCTTTTTTTGTCAACTCTTTATCAATTTCACTGTCTTCTTCCATAATGCTCAATAGCTCTAAGAGATCTTCAATACTCTTTTCGACCTCTTCTAAAGATTGATAGCTGTGCTCGATAGCATTGCTTGCATAGTATATAGAATCGTTGATCTTATGCACAAGGAAGTTGAAATTATTGGTGGCTTCTGCTATATCGGCACTCTTATTCGTCACTTCAATCGGTTTTAATGCTTTGATACTTGAGTTTGTAATAATACTTTTTGACGTCTTTAAAAACTTTTGTATAAAGGCGATTACATTTTGCAGTTGTATGAAAAGATATAACAGCAGCAGTCCTAAGATGAAAAACAGCATGTATTGTATGTTTTTATAGCTCTCTAATCTGCTTTGAAAATCTTCTTGCTGCATTTTAATAAGTTTGTTAAACTCAACAACTAAGGTTAGGTTTCTATTATATATATCTTTTACGATCTCTTCCAAAACAATATTTGAATAGGCGGTAGTAACTCTGTTTTGATCTCTGAAATTTTGTACGGATTTATAAAAATCGTTCCATAAGAGTAGGATCTTATCACTCTCGTTTTGTATTAAAACGGAATCTATCTGATATAAGGTCTCATCTTTATTCTTCAAATTAGAGAGAAATTTTCTGATAGATGCATCCAGCTGTTCGGTAGAGGCATTTTTATTTTTATAGATATAAAAAATATCTTTTGCTACCTCTTGCGTAAATGCTTTTTGCTCGTTTATAGTGTTTAACAGACTGCTATTGGTCTTGTTTTGATAACTTGTATAACTAAACAAAAGGGCTAAGGCTATGGCAACCAGAACAATCAACACAGCGACTATTTTAAGTTTATTCATTTTCCTGATCCTTATACGTTTTTTCCAGGGCTAAACAGTCCAATACAGAGACTTCACCATGAACGATATCAATGATCTTATTTCGTTTGAGCCGGTTTAAAACTCTAGAGAGCGTAGCAGGCTGAATATGCAGTATAAGTGAAATATCGAGTCGTTTCAGCTTATTGAACATTGCCAAGTCTGAATCTATCATCATGGCAACTTTTGCTACAGAGTCAAACATAAATTCTCTGTTAACTAAAGCTTGCATCTTCTCTGACCTTGCAATAATCTCATTTACAAATTCAATATACAAAGTATGTTTATTTAAAAAGTGCTCAGTAAAACGTTCGTAATCTATGCATAAGATCTGGGACTCTTCAACAAGTGATATATTGGAAAAAGAGACTAAAGTATTACTGCTGATATTTGAGATTTCCGACAATAGACTATTCTCATAGATATAATATAAAAAGATCTCATTATTATGTTTGTCTATTTTATACGCTTTTGCCAGGCCATTCGTTAAAAAAAGGAGCTTACTGCTCTCCTCTTTTTCATAATGTAAAATGCACTCTTCATTATAATTATGGATCGTAGATATAGAAGCCAACAGCTCTACCTGCGAACTGTTTAAAGTACTAAAAAAATCTAACGATCTTATAATGTTTTCTATTGACAAGTAAAAACCTAATGATTAAATAAGTATCTTATATTAGCAAGATTTTTTTATAAACACATTGATTGACATCAAAGAGGATAGCCCGATCGTGAATCGAAGAAGTTTATTAGTTGTCACTATTGTTCAATTTGGACTATAGGTATCCATTGCCACGCAATTGCGTGAGTACGCATAAAATTACAACGCATTCTAATCTCTATTTAGCCATAATCGCATAAAAATTTTATGGGCATAAAAGATGAAAAAAATTATCGTCATCGGGGGCGGTTACG
Organism: Sulfurimonadaceae bacterium; assembly: GCA_049672605.1. Classification (GTDB taxonomy): domain Bacteria; phylum Campylobacterota; class Campylobacteria; order Campylobacterales; family Sulfurimonadaceae; genus Sulfonitrofixus. The sequence goes on along the minus strand of JBATWM010000211.1, from coordinate 23,989 downwards.
GCGGTCTTCGCGCAGTTGAACATCTCGCCGGCATCGACGGTCTGCATATCACCCTGATCGACAAGCACCCATACCACTATCTTCAGACTGAAGCGTACGGCTATATCGCGGGACGTTTTGACCTGCATGACGTAGCGATTGATCTGAAAAACTGGTGTTACGGTTTTAAAAAGTGGGTGGAGTTCGTCCATGATGAAGTGACCTTGGTTGATTTTGAGAACCAGACCGTTCATCTATCAGAGACAAAACTGCATTATGATTATGTCATCATGGCCATCGGGGCTGAGACCAACTTCTTCTCTTTCATCGAAGGTCTCAGAGAGAACAGTTTTGGTGTCAAGAAACTGCATCGTGCCTTTAACTTTAGAACCGCATTCGAGAGACTTCTTTACAACAAAGTCGAGACACCTTTAGACAGATCGGAAGGCGAACTCAACATCGCTATCGGCGGTGCAGGACTAAGCGGTGTCGAGATCGCTGCTGAAATGGCCGATGTGATCAAAAAGCACACCAAAAGTATCGGCGAATCGACCCAGGAGATCAAAATCCACCTCATCGATGCCAGTAGTACCATCTTGCCGGGCATGAGCGATTACATCGTCAGCAAGACACATGAACGGCTTGAAGATCTTGGTATCTCCATCATGACCGACTCATTTATCGAAAGTGTCGACAGCTCTACCATCCGCTTTAAAGATGGCAGAACACTCGATTTTTTCTTTATGATCTTTACCGGGGGGATCAAAGTCCCCTCTTTCACACTCTCAAGAGAGGTTCAAAAAAACCGCATCAACCAGTTTATTGTCGACGCCTACATGCGTATTCCAGATGAACGAAATGTCTATGCCGTCGGCGACTGTGTCGAGATCCGCGATGCGAACGGCAATATACTCCCGCCGACTGCCCAAATTGCAGAGCGCAGTGCCGAATATGTGGCCAACGCCATCAAAGAAGATCTCCAACATCAGAAGCTTAAACCGTTTAATGCCTCCATTGACGGTGTTTTCGTCGCTCTGGGCGGGAAATACGCTGTGGGTGAGATGTTCAAGATCATCAAGGTAAAAGGTTACAGCGCCTATCTTCTCAAAAAGCTGATCACCTATACCTACTACATCGGACTCAAACTGCGCGTCAATACCGGCTTTAAAAAGCGCACTGAGAACTTTGACACCTAAGCGTCTCTTTGACGGCTCTGTTAAGGGTCTGCTCGGTTTTCTGTCACGGGATAAGGAACATCTCCTATAGGAGAAAACACCGAAAATAAATCTAAAAAGCTTCTCATAATAGATGTCTCTTCCCGAAGGTTGCATCTGTTATGCTTTTTTAAAAAAGAGAGTAGGACACAGATGCAACTCGACCTGACGCAAGGTGATATAAAAAGTCACATGAGGACCCTCGCCATACCGGCGACCGTCGGTTTTCTTTTTCATACGCTTTATAATGTGACGGACACCTTTTTTGCCGGACAGATCTCCACACAGGCACTTGCAGCGCTTTCGCTCTCGTTTCCTGTCTTTTTTATGGTGATCGCCGTTGCTGCAGGGATGAGCGAGGCATTAACGGCTCTTGTCGGCAATGCACTCGGTGAGAACAATAAAACGAAAGCTGCCCACCATGCACAAAACGGGCTGCTTTTTGGGCTGCTGCTCTCCATCGTCTTAACCGCCGTTGGTGTTCTCTCCGTCCCCTTTTTAATGCAGCAGTTGGGCGCCGAAGGAAGCTACCTCGATCAAGCCGTTGGGTATACGGCGACCATTGTTTTGGGTACCGTCTTTTTTGTCTTGACCTTTTTCATCAATGCCCTGCTCAACTCGGTGGGTGACATGATCTCGTTCAGAAATATTCTAATCGTCTCCTTCTTTTTAAACATTGGTCTCGATTATTACTTTGTAACAGCAGGGTTTGGGGTTGTCGGCATTGCTTATGCAACACTGATTACCGAAGCGTTAACCATGCTCTACCTCTTTTACCGTCTCCGCCGTACGACCTTGCTGCAAAATATAGAGCATTTCAGACTCGATCTTCCGTTATTTTGGAATCTTACGACCCACGGTATCCCGCCCAGTGCCAATATGGTTTTTATGGCGGTCGGGGTCTTCATTATCACCTACTATGCAGCCCCTTACGGCGAAAGCGTCGTTGCAGCACTGGGAATAGGCATGCGTATTGAACAGATAGCCCTGATGCCTGCTGTCGGTATTAATATGGCGGTACTCTCGATCGTTTCGCAAAACAGTGGCGCCAAGCTATATGAACGCGCTGAAGAGGCCGTCAAGGTTGGTCTTATTGGTGGGGCCTATATTGCTATTGCAGGTGGTCTTACCCTTGTTTTTGGCGGTAGCTATTTGATGGAGATCTTTTCAACCGATGTTCAGGTAATAGCTGAGGGCATCCTCTTCCTTTATGTTGAAGCGGCACTCATTTTCCCTTTTGTCGTGGTCTTTATCTATGTTGCCGTACTGCAAGGTATTAAACGACCAAAGTTTATCTTTTATCTCGCGCTTGCCCGTCAGATCATCCTGCCGCTTCTGCTGCTTGAAGCAGTTTCGTACTACATTCAAACACCGCTCTCTGTCTGGATTGTTATTGGCCTGATCGTTGTCCTATCTTCCATCGTGGTATGGTGGTATGCAAGAAAAGAACTGGCCTTTGTAAAAAACCAATTGCAAAGGTAAGACCTTTTCCCACCTTTGTTGAATTTACCACTTTTTAAAACATAAAAGATGTCTCTACTGTAAAAGCGTGGCTGAGCAGTATCATGGAGAACGCCGCAATAGATCCGTTGTGCAAGGCAAAGGTTGCCAGTGAAGTCAAACGTCAGATGGCAAAGCAAAAAACATTTTTCTAAAAGATCAAGAGAACTATCTAATAGCATGGAGGATAAAAGAGAAATATATTTACCAGGCAATGATTCAAAAGCTGGCACGAGTACAAAGCTCCGTCAGAGCATCACTTGTGCTATTAAATTATTGTTTTGTTCGGGAGCAGGCTGTCCTACAACGTACAATTGATGAAACGAATCAGAATATCATGTTCTTGGTGTATGCCGTTACGAATGACACAAGTACAGATCTTCGTGAGCATTTTTTTGAAGCTTTCAGGGAAGAAGAAATTGACGAATCACGAACGATGATTGACTCAAGTCAAAAATGGCCCACGATTCCGCCTTCCCATCGGGGATGACGGATACAAAGAGAGAAGCTGATGCTATCCTCTGGCTTCAACAACGTGGTGAAACCTGACAACTATCTCTTAATTACAAAGAGAGCGCTACTGTTTTAGTACTCGTCACGAACAATATTGTGGCAACGGAAACAAGCATGCTCTATGTAGGTGTAAGCTCTTTGCGACTCTTCTCTGCGAATCTGGCCCGATTGATTATATTTATTGTCAACCGCATCCAAGATAATTTGAACATTATGACTGATGATCTGTGCACTCATAACGGCTTCATTGGCCTTATGCTTTTTCTCTTTTGGAAGCATTTCTGCAAATTTCTCCTTGTTACCAAGTAACTCTTGTGCATGCTGTGCAAAGCGATTAATAGAGTTTTTTACACCCTCTTTATCACTGGATAGAAATGCTCTTTGTACTTCAGAGAGCTCTGTATTCAGCTGCAGCATATTTGATTTAAGGTCATATGCTGAGAGAGACGTAAATGATAATACCAATGCAGTAAACCCTGCTGCTATTACGTTTTTTGACATCCTGGACTCCTTCGTTTTATTAAATACTATTTTACTATAGCATTATTTTAATTTAATTATAACTTATAATAGAAAGTGGCATACATTAGTTTTTCATATTCGTAATTTTTATACTACGACACCGATCAAAAAACAATTTTCTAAAAAAACAAGAAAACTGACAAATAATAAAATACTATACAAATATGGTAAAAAAATTGGTTATACTTATTACTTATTTTGATGCAAGACTTGAAAAAGGAGCACAAGTATGGATGATCTCAATGACCAGAAAAGAAGGGTGTTCTTACAAAAGATAATGCAAGGGGTCGGGTATGGTGCCTTTGGCGTTATTGCCTGGAGCAGCTACCTCTCTCAATCACAAGCAAAAAACCTCATCTTAAGACCTCCGGGTGCACTCTCAGAAAAAAGTTTTGTATCAACCTGTATTCGCTGCGGCATGTGTGTTGAAGCCTGCCCCTTTGATATTTTAGAACTCTCTACTATCTCAGATCAGATCTCCATTGGAACCCCTTTCTTTACCCCAAGAGAAAAGGGCTGCCACATGTGCCCTGACATTCCATGTGCCTCAGCATGCCCAACAGGCGCGCTTGATCTAACATCATTGACTGTTGATAATAAACTCGCAATCAATAGTGCGAAAATGGGACTGGCCACCATTAACACTAAAACATGTTTAGCGTACCTGGGACTGCAATGTACCATGTGTTTTCAGGCCTGTCCTTTAACTGGGGACGCGATATTTTTGAATAAGGAGCGTAACGAACGGACCGATATGCACGCTTTTTTGAAACCAGTCGTTAATCCTGACTACTGCACCGGCTGTGGCATGTGCGAACAGGCCTGCCCTACTTCAATAACCTCTATCCGTGTATTGCCGCTTTCCGTCACTACCGGCGATATAGGTTCGCATTTTATCGTTGGATGGGAAAAGGAAGATGAAAGTCGGCTGGATGACATTTCTACCGATGTCACGTTAGATCGGACTAAAAGGAACGAAAAAAGTGCAATAGATAATGTCAATGATGTTGACGGTATCTTAAAAGGGATTTATGATGAGTAACTTTTTATATAGACACCGCTTTTATATAACACGCAGAATCGTTCAGGTACTCATACTTACCGCCTACTTCGGGGCAAACGCTTACGGTTGGACGATCGTCTCGGGTAATCTAAGCAGCTCTATCCTCTTTGGGCTCATTCCGCTCTCTGACCCCTTTGCAACACTGCAGATGTTTTTTGCCGGCGCCGTTATTGCGACAGACATCCTGGTAGGTGCCTTGGTCGTTCTTTTAGTCTATGGCCTTATCGGCGGTCGTTTTTTCTGCTCTTGGGTCTGTCCTGTCAACATCATCACAGAGACAGCCGCAGCGCTAAGACGCAAACTGAACTTTGACAAGAAAGAGAGTGCCCTCTCCTTTAGTCGCAACATTCGGTATTGGGTCATAGCAATAACTCTGGGGCTCTCTTTCCTTTTTTCCCTGGCGGCATTTGAGATGGTCAGTCCTATCGGCATCGCACACAGAGGGATTATTTTCGGTTTTGGCTTTGGCTGGTTTTTTCTTGTCGCCATTTTTCTTTTTGATCTTTTCTCGCAACAATACGGGTGGTGCGGGCACATCTGTCCACTGGGCGGATTTAATGCACTGATAGGCAAATACAGTCTGATCAAGGTGGTGCATGACAAGGAAAAATGTTTAGACTCTCTGGCCTGTTTTAAGGTCTGTCCCGAAGTTGAAGTCTTGAACATGGTAGGCAAATTCAGCGCACCGATAACAGGTGCAGGATGTATTAAATGCGGGCGCTGTATCGAAGTCTGCGACAATGATGCCTTCCACGTCTCTATTGTCAGTATGTCAAAACAGTTAAAGGCTCAATCATGAGAGTTTTCACCTTACTTATACTGCTTTTTCTAACCACTGTTTTTGCAAAAGAGATAACACCGTACAGATATATCACGGCAAGCGAGGCGGTGTCGGATTTTGTCAAAGTCGGTGACACATTGATCATCGGAACCGAAGAGGGAATTATCGATATCTACGACCTCAAACAGGACAAACTGGTGGATCAGATCAAACGGCCCAAATACAAAAACATATTGGGTGATTATATGCGCTCTTTGATCCTGAGTGTCGATTATTATGAGGGCAGACTTCTCTTTGTCAGCCGTGTTCTTGATGGCTGGCGGGAACTTTACATCTATGAAAACAGAACACTCACCAACCTCATAGATGAAACACAAAAGATGACACTCCAGAAGGTCAAATTTGTTGATGCAGAGAGAGCGATCATAGCGACTATGGGGAACGAGCTGATCCTTTTTGACATCAAAAAGCGAAAGATCATCTATAAAAAACAGCTCAACTATGCAAGTTTCTCGGATCTGACACTTGATGAAGAGCATACCTATCTCTACACATCAGACGAGACCCCAATGATCAGCAAAATAGAGATCAATAGCGGCAAGATCATAGAAGAGTACAAAAAGGCTAATAAAAGAGATGTCTTTTCCATCGATTACAAAAATGGCTTGCTGCTTAGCGGCGGCAAAGACAGACGCGTCATTCTCTATAAAACACCTGAGCAGTACAAGATGACCAAAGGGGACTTCTTCATCTATGGTGTCGCACTTAACCCTGATGCGTCCAAAGCAGCCTTCGTTAAAAACGAGAGCAGCGAGATCTCCGTTATCGATACCAATGATCTAAAGGAACAGTATCTTTTAAAAGGGCACGAACAGACCATCATAAAGATCGACTTTCACCTGCCAAATGAGTTGATCACAGCTGATGAAGATGACCGCCTGATGTTTTGGAGATTGGAATAGATAGAGAGACAAGCCTCTTGTCGTCACTTCTACACCTAGCTTATTTTTCGAATAAACGTGTTTTCTGAATGGTAGTATCCACAAACATCACAATCTTCACATACATTTTTAAAAAAGAGTCGAGACTGCTTAACTACCAATAAAACCAAAAATGCATTCAAATCACAACCTACCACCTTTTTAAATTTATGAATGGGGTACAATTTGAAAACCATTATTGCTAAAAAACAAACTATTTTAAAAAGACAGACAACATGAACCTATTAGAAGATCTATTAGTAGAAAAGACAGGCCTCAAGAAAGAGCATATCCGCAACATTCTAAAACTCCTTGACGAGGGTGCCACGATCCCTTTTATCGCCCGTTACCGCAAAGAGATGACCGGTAGCGCGAGCGACGAAGTGCTGCGTGAGTTTGAGACGGTGTACCTCAGTGCCAAAAAACTGCTCGAACGCAAAGCAGAGGTGGCGCGCCTCATCGAAGAACGGGGTGTTTTGACTGACGCGATTAAAAAGAGCATTGCTCTTGCGGAAAATTTGAGGGTGATCGAAGACATCTACCGCCCGTATAAAGAGAAAAAGAGCTCGCGCGCCGCCACCGCCATAAAAAACGGTTTGACACCGCTTGCCAATACACTTGAACAGGCTAAATTAACACTTGGCGAATTCAGGTCCAGGGCTGCTGCTTTTGTAAAAGGCGAGATAAGCTCCTTGGACGACGCCATAAAAGGGGCACAGGATATCCTGGCCGAACGTTATGCAGAGCAGCCGCGAGAACGTGAGACGATCCGTTCAACGATGATGCGTTTTGGTGTCCTAGAGGTAAAAAAAGGCAAGAACTTTAATGAAAAAGGCGTCTACACAAACTTTCTGAACCACTCTGAGAAAGTAGCCTATATCCCCTCTCACCGTTATCTGGCGATCATGCGAGCTATCAATGAGAAGGAGCTCGCGGTTAAAATAACCGTCGACATCGACCGCATCGAAGAGAACATCAAAAAGTTTAACGTTCCACGTCATGCTTCGAGTTCCAAAGAGCTGCTTTTTGATGCCTATAGAGATGGGTTAAAACGCCTTCTTCTGCCCTCCATCGAAAGAGAGGTGCATGCCGAGCTGAAAGAGCGCTCAGACGCTGCTGCTATTGGCGTTTTCGGTAAAAATCTCAACCAGCTCCTCATGACGCCTCCGGTAACGAAACGGGTCATCCTGGGCGTTGACCCGGCCTTTAGGACGGGGTGCAAACTCGCGGTCATTGATGAGAACGGCAACTACCTCGAGTCAGCGGTGATCTACCCGACAGAACCGACAAATGATTACAAGAGCGCCAAGACAAAGGTGTTGGCACTCTCTCAAAAGTACCACATCACCGCCGTAGCCATAGGCAACGGAACCGCTTCCAGAGAGACACAGGAATTTTTTGCCCGCTTGAACAAAGACGAAGGTGCCGGACTGAACTATACCGTTGTCTCGGAAGCGGGAGCATCGGTCTATTCCGCCTCAAAGATCGGGGCACAGGAGTACCCCGATCTCGATGTGACCATCAGAGGGGCCATCTCAATTGCGCAACGTCTGCGTGACCCCATGGCGGCCTTGGTCAAGATCGACCCAAAATCCTTGGGCATCGGGCAGTACCAACACGATGTCGACCAGAAGCTCTTGGAAAAAAAGCTCACCGACGTTACTCAGGATCTAGTCAACCGCGTGGGGGTAGACATTAACTCCGCCTCTGCTTCACTGCTCTCTTATGTCGCCGGTATTGGTGCAAAAGTGGCACAAAATATTCTTACGTTCAAAGAGGAGAACGGTAATTTCACAACGAAAGCACAGCTGCTAAAGGTCAAAGGTCTAGGGCAAAAAGCGTATGAGCAGGCCGCAGGTTTTGTGCGCATCAAAGAGGGGAAAAGCCCCTTTGACAACAGCGGTATCCACCCTGAAAGTTACGCGATCGCCAGAGAGTTGGACGGTCTCAACCTTGCCACGATCGATATCGATGCAGTGGCACAAAAGCTCAATGTCGGAAAAGAGACGCTCCGAGACATCGTAAAAGAGCTTCAAAAGCCCGGTTTTGACCCCAGAGAAGAGCTGCCTCCCATCCCTTTTAAAGAGGGCATCACCGACATCAAGATGCTGCGTGAAGGCAGTGTCGTTTCAGGAGTAGTCAGAAATATTGTCGATTTTGGAGCGTTTGTAGACATAGGGCTTAAAAACGACGGCATGATCCATATCTCGAAGATGAGCGATAAACGCATTGCCCATCCTCTTGAAGTCCTTTCGCTTAACCAATTCCTGCCGCATATTGTAGTGGTTTCTGTAGATCATGAAAAGGGTAAAGTTGGATTGAGTCTGGTCTGATTTCTATCTATCTATAGCGTAGCCACGGGGTCATAAACGCAATTGGTCGTGATAAGTTCCTCGAAATACTTTTCAACCCGAAGAGCAATCGCTTGAGCAAAGTTGATTAAAGAGCTTATTCAAACGTTTGATAGCGAGCATAACAGTAAAAGCCTGGCGGCTTAGTTGTGACGGTCTCTTCGTCTTCATCGGCATGGAGATCAAGGGCAAAACGGACTTTATTGCCCATATGAACCGCATTATGAACAAGGCGCAGTAAGATGAAAGCAGCCTAAAGAGAGTAAAGTGTTAAAAATAGCGTCTGTTCTTTACTCTAAACAGGTCTGGTTGCGTCCTTGGGCTTTGGCTTGATAAAGTGCCTTGTCCGCGCGTGCAAAAATATCATCAAATGATTTGTCAGTTTCTGCGTTTTGAGAAACGCCGATACTGGTTGTAACGGAGACTTCCTGACCATCATATTCAATAGCAATGTTTTGAACTTCACTGCGAATCTTCTCCGCTAAGGTGAAAGCGCCTTCACTGTCTGTTTTAAATAGAAGTACAGCAAACTCTTCGCCGCCGACACGGGCCAGTATGTCGCTTTTTCTTAGAAGCGTCTGTGCGACTTCGACAAAACGGATCAAGAGCATATCTCCAAGCTGATGGCCATAGGTGTCATTGACTTTTTTAAAGTGGTCCAGGTCAAGCATTAAAAGCGTTAAACTCATATGGTCTCTTTGTGCTGACTCAAAGTAGCGTTCGGAGACCTGCTTAAAGATACGTTTATTCATAATACCTGTCAGGCCATCGGTAGAAGCCAACACCTTTAAAGCGGTATTACTCTCCTGTAGACTCTTTTCATAATCATCGACTTTATTGGTATAGATATGGGCCAAAAGGCTGCCGATGATCAGACCCAGCACACCTGAGTTGATCGCAGTTTGTGAAAGCTGAAGATCTGAAAATATTTGGGCGGTGATGATGACAGCGATAGAAGCTATGGTAAAAAAGACACCGCTTACACTGCCGTTAAGAATATAGGCGACAAAGACCAAAAGAAAAAACCATATCATTCTAAATTCATCTTGGGGCACAAATAGAAGTGCCGAAGTAAATGAGAGCAATGAGATAAACAGTAACAGGTTGGCTGTCAGTCTATAATTGTTTTTAGACGACCTGAGAAAAAGGATCAGCATAACCGTAAGAAGGCTGTAAACATAATCGACTTTTGAGTGAATAGGGCCAATATCGTTTATACCCAAATCACTGAGCAGCCCAAAAAGAGCGGTAAAAAATGCGACGATAGCTAAAGTGGCATTGAGCATTCTAAATTTAAATTTTAGAAGATCTTCATCTTCTCGAAACTCAAATCCGCTGTATAAAAAGTTGTGTAATTTCATTGTATATGCTTTAAAACATCTGTTTGCTATATAAAAAAGTATACCATAATGAAAGTAAGAGGTATGACAAGAGAAATAAATTGAAGAGACACAAAACGCCGGGACTAACCCGGACGTATAAGCGTTACCGGGCTTAGTGATCGATCATGACCACATCGCTCTCGATAACATTGAACAAAAGCGTACGTCTGTCTTGTCTATACTGATAATAGAAGGTGTGCGGCGGGAGTGTTTCAAGCTCCGAGTTGTAGTAGTTCGAGTTAGAGCATTTTCCGAGATAGAGAAAACTAAAAAGCAGTTTTATTTTTTGATCCTCAAAGATCTCATGCGGCTGCGTCAGGAAAGTCATGCCGTATTTTTTGAGGTTAACCAGGGAGAGAATGTAAAACATAAAATCCTCAAACTTTGTGTAAAAAGCGTTGAGCATCGAGATCTCGTGAAAAAAGTAGTAGTAGTTTTCAAGAAGCTCAGGTGACTGGATCGTCTTAGATAAACGACTCGTGATATCGCGTTTGTTGGAAAAATAGTTTGAGTTGACCGCCATATAGATGTTTTCGCGATTAGCGATCGCCGCTGTCAGCTCTGCATCAAACGCGTCACTCTCTTCGTAGCGGATGTAATAAAAACGGCCGCTCTCTTTAAAACGCGACTCCACTGCATCCTCATCGGGATCAGAGATGTCGAGATAGAGTGTCGGGACATTGTTATCCATAGCGTATTCACGGATCTTGTTAGCCAAGTGCGTTTTTCCTGACCCCTCTTCGGCCAGGATCAGCGTATTTTGTGTCAACATACGTTCCACAAGGTCAAGGTTCGAGATGCTGCTTTTAAATTTTCCTATTTTTCGTCTCATGAATCATCCATTAATATTAAAATATAAGCAAGTATTATAGCCTATCTGTTTCCTGTCGCGAATGCTGATTGCTTATATTTTAACAAATCTTGTACCCTGTTACCCATCCAGCCTATAAAATCCATGTTGACAACAACAGCCATTGGTCAGACACAATGTAGGGCTATTGTCCTAGAGTCTAATAGCACACATATGTATCAGCTATTACGATCGATAATTGATCCGCAATATAGTAAAAATATTTCATAAAATGCCTTGCAAACACCACACAAAACAAAATCCTGTTTTTTTGCATAAATATTCAAAAAAACACACCCGTAAAATTCCACTTTCAGCCCCTGTATAAGGCTGTTTTAGCCATGTTGAAAATCATTGCCGCAAAACCTGAAAAAAGGAGTAGAATTTCGCCGAAAATCCACTATTGGAACACCTATGGCCAAGCTTACCGTTAACAAACATTCTCTCAAACATTTTAGTCTCGATGCAAAACCTGTTATCGAAGAATATCTTGCCAAACTCGATGTCGATATTAGCGACTACACATTTGCGGCAAACTACATCTGGCTTGCCAACAGCAGCGGTTTTTACGCTGTCATCAACAAGTGTTTTTGTCTCTTTGCGATGACAGGCGGCGAACTGACCATGCTGTTGCCTCCCTTGGGTAAGAAAAAGCATGTCACTGAAGCAATGATACGCTGTTTCGAGATCATGAATGCGAACAATAGTTCGCCATACTATGCCCGAATTGACTACGTGCAGGCGTCGATGATCGAAGAGTTCGTACAATCAACCGATGAAGGCGAAAGTATGTTCGAAATGCTCGAGCACTACCTTGTCGAAAAAAAACTGGTCGATTATGTGTACGAAGTGGACAGCCTCATCGAACTGCGTGGCAACAGCTACCATACCAAGCGCACAGAGATCAACAAGTTCAAAAAGTCTTATCCTGAACACCGTATCGAACTTCTCGACAATGTAAAACACAACGATGAGATCATGCAGCTGTTCAACAAATGGGTCTCCGACCGCGTGAAGTATATGCCTAAAGAGGAGGCAGAACTCTTTCTGGACGGTATCCATCAGGAGCGCCACGCGGTCAAACGGATGCTGAAACACTATGAGGAGCTTAAACTCATCGGTCTGGTCATCTACATCAACGGCGAGCTCAAAGGCTTCACTGCAGGCGAACGTATCAGCGACGACACCGCTTGTGTTGTCATTGAGAAGACCGATTTTGAAGTGATGGGGTGTGCACAGTTCATCTTCCGCGAGTTTTCGTCTATGCTCAAAGAACACTACGGCGTCACCTATATCAACGTCGGCGACGACATGGGCTTTGAGAACCTCCGTAAGGTAAAGATGTCCTACCGTCCGTTCAAGCTCGTTCCTAAGTACACCATCTACCAAAAATGAAGATCCGACAAGCGCTCCCTTCTGATACAGCAAAGCTGTATGCTCTCGAAAGCGAGCTCTTCAGCATGGAGAATTTCCCACTGTCACGTCAGTCGTTTTATTACCACATTGGCCGCAACCTGCTCTATGTGGCCGAAACGGACGAAGGCCGTATAGCCGGCTACATTCTTGTACTGATCCGACGTCGCGATGCAAAGATCTATTCGTTTGGGGTCGCCGATGCATACAGAGGCCGCGGTGTTGCAAGCTTGCTGATGACAAAGATGTTCGAAGAGCTGATTGGACTTGGATTCAAGCGCACCCTGCTGGAGGTACGTTGTGACAACGCTCCGGCTATTGGCCTCTACAATAACTTCGGATTCAGTGTCACAAAGCAGCTAAAAGATTTCTACCGTGACGGATGCGATGCCTATCTTATGGAGACGAAACATGCCTAAAAGACACTATATCAAGCTCTTTAAAGAGCTCGGCAAAAGCAGACTGCTTAAACTTCAGGCGGCCGTACTTTTTCTGACTACCTATATAGACTGGGTCGTCATGCCTTTTATCACCAAACTCGAGGGGACGCACCTGCCAGTCTTCATGATCAGTTTCTATATGCTGCTCGGCGCTTCGGACGGCATCATCCAACCGCTGTTTAAAAAGGTAAAGATCTACCGTATCTACCTTTTTGTCATTTTACTGGACCTCATACAGATCGCAAGCTATGCCTTGATATGGACAGATATGGTCATATTCACCTACGCCATCTTGAGCATCTTTACCTTGCAGGCGATCACATTCGAGATCTCCAGGGTACACACCATCGACTTCATGAAAGATGAGATCGAGATCAAGGACTACCTGATGCTTCGCTCGTTTATCGTCTCTTCGGCCATCATTGCCGGAAGCCTGAGCGCCATGATACTGGACTACTTTGACATCGCGTTGCGTACTACCCTCTCGCTGCTCGCCTCTCTTGGGATCTTTGCCGTCATCATCGAGTACAGGCTCTATGCGAAGTTCAAAAAGATCGTGCAAAATGACGAGACTCTTATTGAGCGGCAAAAAACGCTGCTCAATGAGAAGATCACGCTTTAAGGTATCTTAATAAGATACTTTATGGTCAAAGCAAGTAGAATTTTTATAGATAAAAAGGGGTTACCATGCAACTATCGCCGGCTGAACTGATTGAGACACTGCAAAACAGCGTGCAGCGATACAAAGACGGGTTTGACACGAACATCCACCCCTACGATATCGCCGAACTGCTGCTGGAGCTGCGCGAGCGCGACGAACATCTCTACCTCGACCAATTAACCCAGTTCCCCGAAGAGCTTAAAGCGCTGGTACTGATAGAGCTGCCTAAACACTGTCATGAAGAAGTTCTAGACCACTTTACGCCTAACGAACTCGCCGACATGACCAACACCCTCGACACCGACGATGCCGCCGAGCTGATCCGTAACTTCGAGGAGGTCGATGAGGGGATGGCCGAAGAGGTTCTCCAGAACCTTCCGGACGAAGATCGACAGACCCTGGAAGAGCTCATCTCTTACGGCGATCACGAAGCCGGTGCCTACATGCAGACCGAACTCTTTACCGCCTATATTGACGAACAGATCGGTGACTCCATCCGTCGGCTTAAAAGCCTCAAAGCGGCCAAGGAGCTCGACAATGTCTACCAGGTCTACGTCATTACGCGGGGAAACACTTTCCTTGGCTCTATTCCGCTTGAAGACCTGATCCTTCTGGGACCGAAGGAGTACTACGAAGAGCTGGTCAAAGAAGGTGTCAACACCATCACGGTCAATGCAACGGACGATATCCACAACGTCGTCGAGATCGCGTCGAACTATGACATGGGCGTCGTTCCGGTAGTGAATTCCAAAGGAAAACTGCTCGGGCGTATCACCTCTGATGACATCTACGATATTATCGAAGAGCGTGCGACCGGACAGCTCTACCACCTTGCCGGCGTTAACGACGAGGCTGAGCAAAAAGAGAGCCTGCTGCACATCGGCAAGCACCGCGCATTCTGGCTCAGTATCAATCTCCTCACGGCTATTGCGGCATCCATCGTCATCGGTCTGTTCGATACAACACTTCAATCTCTGGTGGCCCTGGCCATTTTGATGCCGATCGTCGCTTCCATGGGCGGCAATGCCGGAACCCAGACACTGACCGTTACCGTTCGACAGATGGCACTTGGTGACATCAGCGGCGATGATGCAAAGGAGACTATTGTCAAAGAGGTCTATCTGGCCTTGATGAATGGGCTGATCTTCGCTACGGCTATCGGTCTGACTGCAGGGCTATGGTTTTCTATGCCGCTGCTCGGTGTGGTCATCGCTCTTGCTATGGTCATCAACCTTATAGCAGCCGGTTTTTTTGGGGCCGTCATTCCATTACTACTTAAAAAAGCTGACATCGACCCGGCCATCGGTTCATCGGTTTTGTTGACAACGGTCACTGATGTTGTCGGTTTTTTCAGTTTTCTTGGACTCGCCAGTGTCATTTTAATATGATAAAACGACAAGAAAGCAGGAAGAGATCTAACGATAAAGAAGAAACTGGACATTATCTGCAGATGTCAAAGACGGCTATAGCCTCTCGTTAGGCTCGCCTATCCCCAGCCTTTTAGCGTTGCTTATTGTGATGTAATAGGCGAAATGTATCAATTAAAATTATTTCTATATACAATTGTGACTTATTCAGCTATAATACGGCAATTGAAAGATGATTTAGAGTTTCATCTTTGGCTTGCTTTTTATTGATGACCTTTCGTTGACAGTACGATCCACTCAAAAGAATACTCCACATTATATTTTAAGCACACCCGCAATGGTGTGTACTCAAACAACAAAAGGAATTGCAATGGCAAATCTAGTAAACGGTACAGTAAAATGGTTCAACAGTGACAAAGGTTTCGGTTTTATCGAACAAGAAAACGGCGGTAAAGATGTATTTGTACACTTTCGTCAAATCAACAGCAATGGTTACGACCGTGTTTCACTAGAAGAAGGTCAAAAAGTGACTTTCGAGATCGGTGAAGGCGAAAAAGGCCCACAAGCCGAAAACGTTACAGGTCTATAATATCCCATTGGGCAGATAAATCTGCCCTCGGTCCAAACGGTTCCATGAAGAGACTAAAAGGTCTTTTCCAGAGCCATTTAAAGGACATAAATGAAAAGTAGAGAAGCTGTTTTCCAAGCGTTAGAAGAAGGTCAGAAACTGGCAAGCTCCATCACGGGCCTGCAGTACATGCTGATAGACGGTAAATTGCATTCACGTCATAGTGAAAGAAGCAATTGGAACGAAAGTAATCTCGGTTTTGACAGTCCGCCTTCATGGCTTAATCTCCAAACTATGAAAGCGTAGTTCCATTTATATAACAATCATTTTTCGAATCTATCTTTGATTCAGGGTTCACATTAGTACTATGTGAATCCAATCCTACAAATTTTCCCTTCCCCAAATAACTAGACTGTTTATTTCACATCTTTTTTGACAAAGCAGCTTTGACTCTTTGAATAATGGTCATTATCTCAGATCATAAAAATGGCGATATTGCTTATGACTTCATATGTGATATGTGTTTTTTTTTTGAAGTGTGGCGAAAGAGATGCGGGAGTGATGTAATAAACTGATGTAATCCAAGCGGTCCTACATACTGTTTTCAGTACATAGGATTTAGATTTGTGAAGTAGAGATTATGCTTCTGAAGCGCTTTCATCTGCCGGTGGAGGCGTTGCCTCCACCTCTTGGCTTTCCGGGTTTTTCTCAGCCAGTTTCTTAAGGCGTTTTTCCTCTTTTTTCTTCAGTTTTTCCAGCTCTCTTGCACGTTTCTCGTATGAGTAGTTTGTCTTTGCCATTATCTGTTCCCTCTGTGTGAATCTCTGCTGCGCTGTTTTGTAGCCGGTCTTCCGGCACCATCATGTCGCCCATGATCTTGACGTGTTGCGCTCGTCGTTGACTTTGGACGAGAACCGCCTCCGCCGCTTGGTCGTCCTCTGTTTCCTCCGCGTCCTGCGCTACGCTGCTGGATCGGTTCTGCTTGAATGTCGGGGTTAACGTCAAAACCGGGTTCTCTTACTTTTGGAACCTCTTTTTTGATGAGTCTTTCAATATCTTTAAGCAGTTTTATCTCATCCACACAGACCAAAGAGATGGCTTCGCCTTCATTGCCTGCACGACCTGTACGACCGATGCGGTGAACATAGTCTTCTGGTACATTCGGCAGTTCGTAGTTGACCACATGAGGAAGCTGGTCAATGTCGATACCGCGCGCGGCGATGTCGGTAGCCACAAGTACACGTACCTTGTTAAGTTTGAAATCTGCAAGTGCTTTCGTACGGGCAGACTGACTTTTGTTACCGTGTATAGCGGCAGCAGTGATGCCATCTTTTCCAAGCTGTTCCGTAAGACGGTTCGCCCCGTGTTTAGTACGGGTAAAGACCAAGACCTGCTGCCAGTTGTTGTCGCCTATGAGGTGAGACAAAAGCTCACGTTTACGCTCTCTGTCTACTGGGTAGATATGCTGTGTCACACTCTCCGCAGAAGTGTTACGACGTGCCACTTCGATGAGTTCAGGATTGTTCAACAATCTATCTGCCAATGTCTTGATCTCGTCCGAAAACGTTGCCGAGAAGAGAAGGTTTTGACGTTTTTTTGGCAACATTGCCATAATCTTTTTGATGTCATGGATGAAACCCATGTCCAGCATACGGTCTGCTTCGTCAAGGACAAAGAAGTCAACAGTAGAGAGGTCAATAAACCCTTGGTTGGCAAGGTCCAAAAGACGGCCCGGTGTTGCAATAACGATGTCGATACCGCGTTTAAGCTTCTCGATCTGCGGGTTGATGCCGACACCGCCAAAGATGACTGTTGATTTGAATGGCAGGTGTTTACCATACGTGTGTACGCTCTCAGCAACCTGTGCCGCCAGCTCACGTGTCGGTGTCAAGATCAGTGCTTTGACCTTACGCTTGCCCTTGTATTCTGGTGCATCGCTAAGCATTTGAAGAAGAGGCAGTGTAAAACCTGCTGTCTTACCCGTACCCGTCTGTGCGCCCGCAAGGACATCTTTTTTTGCCAGAACGATTGGAATCGCCTGTTTTTGAATAGGTGTAGGCGTTGTGTAGCCCTGCTCTTCGATAGCGCGTAAAATTGGCTTCGAAAGCCCCAGTGTAGAAAATGACATTAATATGTACCTTATATATAACCCGAACCGTATCTTAAAACTATAGATATAGCGTTTAGCATAGAGTTTGAGTTAAAGAGCCTACCAAGCAGTTTTAGCTTGATTCGGTCAAGACTGATAGTTGTTTGATTTAAAATGAAGGGTAGGAAAACGTTTCCGCAGGAACCTAGATCGCAGACCGAGTGCGCTTGATTTTCGACATTATAGCAGAATCCATAAATTGCCCGTGAAATAGAAGTTTCAAGTAAAGGTAATTTAAAGGTTGTTAGTTCATCTAAAAGTTCAAAAGTCCAACGGGCTCATAACCTTTCCCTTATTCATCTCAGCGACTACGTGTGTATAGATCATTGTTGTTTCCACACTTTTATGAGCAAGCAGTTCTTGTATTGAACGTCAAAAAGCTCTCAATCTCAGCTTTTCCCATCTCTCTAGGATGCTGCAAACTATGAAAAACAATATAACGTTTTATCCAACCAACATAAGATTTTTCAGTCTTTATACTGTAATGTTTAAACCTGATTTTATCACGAACTTGGTCTAGTAATTTACGTTCTTTCATCATATTCTCCTTCTCAAATAGCCCTACAAAATGTAAAGATATTGCCTAAAACAACAAATAATCCTACATAATGTCTAGCTATTGGCTCATAATCCAATAGCACTACATATCTTTTACGCTTAACTATAGATTTTTTGATGAAAAAGTAGAAAGAATATGTCATTTTGTCAAATATATTAAAATAGCAATACATTATTTATGTTAGATAATAGTTTTCATTCAGGGTTGTTTATATATTATGTTGGATATTAAATAGTTAGGCAAAAAAATGAATTTAAGCTTTAACTTAGAGGATGCAAGCCAAGTTGCTATTGGTGCTTTTGCTTTAGCAGTTCCAATTTCGTTCTCTGAAGAGGCTTGGAAACTAGGCGAGACACTTCCTTTAACTAATCTACTAATGGTATTTATTCTGTCTATTTCATTCTTAGGCTTTTTCGCATATGAAAGCGTATTCCAAGGCAATATTAAATACAGAGTGCCCATTTTTTTGTGGCGTATAGCTATTGCTTATACAATTGCAGCAATAGTTGTTGCGTTAGTGTTGTTTTCATTAGATAAATTCCCGTTACTTACAGACACACTTGTCGCATTTAAACGCTTAATAGTAATTACAATGCCTGCTTCTATGGGTGCTATCATTGTGGATAGCTTTGATAAAGAGTAAATGCCTAACAATAACATCAACCAAACAACCTTGACCTACGGCCTAAACTGGCCTTCGGCAAGGTTGCCGGTTATGTAGGCGTTAGCTATATACAAATAAGAAGATTCTAAAAACATGAAAAATCCGAACCGTGAAACAGTATCAAAGTTAGACGATCTTCCAAATATTGGAAAAAAAATGGCAACCTACCTGGAAATTGCTGATATTAAAAGCCCTCAATCTTTAATAGGAAAAGATGCTTTTTACTTATACGATAAACTATGTAAAAAAACTGGTAAAAAATTTGATCCGTGTGTCATAGATGTATTTATGTCAGCTATTGATTTTATGGAAGGCGGAGAACCTAGTGCTTGGTGGGAGTTTACAAGTGAACGTAAAAAAACTTCCACTTATTAGCTAACAAACACTTGGAAAAAATAAACGTTAGGAACTTATAAGCTTAACTAAACGCCATTGCACCTCTCCTCAAATTTTCTAAAATCCGCTTCGCTTCTGTTGGCTTTGGGTTTAGACAACTCTTTAAATTATTCAATCTCTTCTTTAACCACAGTTTTTTTTAGATAAAAAAGATATAGTTTTACTAATAATAATTATATAAACAGTTAATTAACTTCAGTATATAGAGTAAGGTTAAAGATTTGAGATTTAACAATAAAGAGGTCATTTTATTTGACTTGGATGGTACACTCGTTGACAGTGCACCTGACTTGGCGTTGGCTGTCAACCATATGTTGGAGACCTTGGAACGCAAGACGTTCAGCCCTGACACCATACGCTCATGGGTCGGTAACGGCGCGCAGACGCTTGTCAAACGCGGACTCTCCGGCAGCAGTGTCGTTGACGAGGCCATAGACCCCGAACTTTTTTCACAGGCATTAGATATTTTTCTGGGCTTTTATGCACAAAACCTCTGCGTCACGACGGTAACCTACCCCAATGTCTCGGCTACGCTTAGAGAGCTAAAGGCACAGGGCTACCGACTGGCACTTGTGACGAACAAGCCATTCGACTTTATAGCCCCGCTGTTGGAAGGCTTAGAGTTGACAGACCTCTTTGAACTCTCTCTTGGCGGTGACAGTTTGAGCAAGCGTAAACCCGACCCATTGCCGCTGCTGCATGTCTGCGAGCGTCTGAATGTCAGCGTTGCAGAGTGTGTGATGGTGGGGGACTCCAAAAATGACATCCTCGCCGCCAATGCCGCCAACATGCAGAGCATCGCTGTCAGTTACGGCTACAACTATGGTGAAGACATCAATCTCTACGAGCCCGATAGTGTTGTGCATGACATTAATGACATCATGGACCTCTTAGGTGAGACACATTAGTCCGATGCCTAAAGAGATGTTACCCAAGGCTAAGATCGCTGTTATAGGCGGCGGTGTCGCTGGTGCGACCAACGCGTTGTATCTGGGGCAGACTGGTCTGAACGTCACTCTGTTTGAGAAAGAGCCAAGCCTAATAAGCGGACCACCTTTCTGCCATCTGCATGCCGGAGGCAATCTCTACAGAGAGATCTCCGATGAACAGTGTGTTACCCTGCTACAACAGTCCATCGACTTTTTACGATTCTACCCTTTTAGTGTCGATTATCGTCCTACCGTAATCGCCATTCCCCTCGAAGACAGCGGGAGTCCTGAGCAGCTTCTGCCCAGACTCTCACTACTGACAGATGAGTATGAGAAGCTGATAGCAGAAGATCCTGAGAATCAGGTCTTAGGAAAAAGTCAAGACTACTACAGGGTCTATACGCGTGAGCAAGTTGAATCCATTAGAAAAATACCCGTTGTCAAAGTGCCTAAAAGTTTTGATGAGTGGATGATCCCTGTTGCCAAGAACATTGACCTGGACAAGGTACAGTTCCCGCTTATCATGGTACAAGAGTATGGACTCAACCTCTTTCGTCTCTCTGCAGGTATCACACTTGAAATACAACAGCTTACCAATGTGGAACTGCTTACAGAAACGACGGTAACCGGTATCGATAGATCATCTGATGAGAAGAGATGGATCCTTAGTTATACACATCAGGGAAAAACAGCACAGAAGGAGTTTGACTATCTCATCAATGCAGCAGGCTTTAGAACCGGGAAGATCGACGATATGGTAAGCGTCGACTGCAAGAGTATGGTAGAGTTCAAAGCAGCTTATGTAAGTCAATGGAAAGGCTGTTGTGAGACACTCTGGCCTGAAGTTATCTTCCATGGAGAGCGTGGTACACCACGAGGTATGGGGCAATTTACGCCCTACCCCAACGGCTACTTTCAGCTGCATGGCATGACCAAGGATATTACCCTTTACGAAGATGGGTTGAGTGCTAACACCAAACTCAGCTGTCAACCACAACTCAAACAGAACTTCATCGAAAAGATCGAAAGGTCCTGGGACACAAAAGAGATAGAAGAACGCACCCAAAACGCCATTCATCACCTCGCAAAGTTTATTCCGGCTTTCTCCTCTGCAAAAGTAGGTTCCAAACCACTCTTCGGTGCACAGCAGATCCCAGGTGATGACCCGACCTTGCGTGTAGCTGAAGTCTCTTTTCCTGCACAAGGTTATGCCAGATGCGAGATCGTCAAAGCGTCCTCAGTCATGACGATGGCAGACACCATCACCAGAGAGCTAATAGACTTAGGCTATGTAGATGAAAAGATGTACGGTAAAAGAGATTATACAGCGATGCAGAGACTCGATGACAGAGAGATCAGCGCATATGCAGAATCACTCGGCAAGGATCGAGATTATCCTGTTGCATTAACGCATAGAACGATATCTCATTATCAGTCGTAGTCAAAAGAGGTTCTTCTCCTCACTACTATGCGGCTTTGATCGCTAACGATAAACGTTATACCCCCCATAAGTTCATTCTCGTTTATCTTCACATCTACGCTATAATTGCATTAATTATTAGCAAGACACTTTAACTTTATTGTTCTACCCTCGCTTCTTTACTACAAGGACTACTAATGTCAGTTGACACTATTATCATCAAACGCCACAACCACCGTGTTCACCCCTGCGACCGCAACCAAAAACTTGCCCTTCTTAAACACCTTATTGCCCTGCATTCGGATAAAGAGATCCTTATTATTGCTGCCCAGGACATCTCTGATCTTGATGAGCAGCTTGACGCTGACAATGTAACACTCAAGAGTGATGCAGAACTTCTTGAAAACCCAAAGGTAAAATGCGACATGGTCATCAGTCTTGACCTTGCAAAAGACCCGGAGACTTATGTCAAACGTCTTAACCAGACAAAGACCTACGCCCTGCTTTTAGCGGACGACAAAGACCAGCAAGAGCTTTACAAGATAGAGACGTTGATGAAACGTACACTGACTAAAGAGGTACTTCCTGAATTTGAACCTGCTTCATATGTTAAAGACCGTGAAGCGGCGAAAGATCTTAAAGAGCGCCAAGAGTACAACATCAAGAACCAGGAAGAGCGCGACGAAAAACGCAAAAAAGCGAAAAAAGAGTCTAAGTACCTCGGTAAAGATGAAGATGGCAAGCCCATCTTCTCTGGTAAGACCCAAGAGCGTAACCACCGTTATGACGGCACGCCGAGAACTGACGATGAGAAACGTGAAAACCCTCGTTACAAAGCTAAAAAGAGCAGTGACAATAAGCCCTGGGATAAAAAAGATGGCGATAAAAAACCATGGGACAAAGATAACCGTGGTGATAAAAAACCTTGGGACAAAAAAGATGGTGATAAAAAGCCATTCGAGAAAAAGTCTTGGGACAAGAAAGATGGTGATAAAAAACCATGGGACAAAGATAACCGCGGCGATAAAAAACCTTGGGATAAAAAAGATGGTGACAAAAAGCCATTCGAGAAAAAGTCTTGGGACAAAAAAGATGGTGATAAAAAGCCATGGGACAAAGATGACAAAAAACCTTGGGACAAAAAACACTCTGATTCAGACAGAAGCGGCGGTGACTGGCGCAACAAACCTGCTAAAAACGATGCTGAGAAAGCAGCCCCTTCACGTCCGCCGCGTGTTATAAAACTTCCTAAGCAGTCTAAAGACAGCAAATAAAACGTCTTTGAGCAGAGAGAGTTCTTTACACATGCACAAGATACTTTTTACTCTCTGTTTATCTGTATTGAGCCTTCAAGCCACCGACTACGCACCCCTCCTCTTTCACGGCAACTGCACGACCTGCCATTTTGAGGACAAAACCGTCTCTGCCCCCTCAGTCATTGAATTTAAAGAGAAATATATAACGGCGTTCCCCAAAAAAGAGGATTTCGTAAAGTATATGTCCACATGGGTTCAACACCCAAATGAAGAGACTTCCATTATGCGTGATGCCATAGAAAAGCATGAGCTTATGCCTGAACTTGCATTTGACCTTGAGACCCTGAAAACCATAGCAGCCTACATCTACGAGACCGACTTTACAAAAAAGCATGAGGGTCATAATAAAAGTTCTAAGAAGTAGATCCGTAATAACATTTATTATATAGAGGAAATCTAGACTTAGGTCAATAATGTAGCGTTTGCAAGATGCTATATTTCGATCAATTAATTATAAGGGACAAATATGGTTGATAAAGCTTGTGACAACAAAATATGTATGAAACATGAAGAGTGTGCCCGTTACGAGGCGTGGCTAAAAGGTGATCAAAACTTTAAGACCTTTAACGGCAAAGAGCACAAAGCCTGCGGTCAGTTTATACAAAAACAGTAAGTTCTCAGCTTACTAAAGGACACCTCCAAACATCACTTTAAGTGATGACTTCACACCCCTTAAATATTACACATAATTACATGTAAACACTACCCTATAAGATAATTGATGTTACTTTTGTATATAAGAACGTTTCCTTATGCGCGCAAAAAGGAGTAGATCATGAAACTTGACCACACAATTGTTCCCTGCTTAGACAACAAGGTCTCAGCAAGATTTTATGCCGAAATACTTGGTTTTAAAGAGGGAGAAACACACTTTAGCTTTGAAGTCATCCACATAGATGACACAACGAAACTGCTCTTTAGCAACCGCAAACATATCAGATCAAACCACTATGCCTTTCGCGCTTCTGCCAA
>JBATWM010000210.1:0-10915 GCA_049672605.1 Sulfurimonadaceae bacterium | reverse complement strand
AACGTGAGCAGAATATATTGCTTGGGTTTGGTGCGGGTGTCCTCGTTTCACACATTGCAGAGATGCACAATAATCGTCGGGTTGGCACGACGTACACCTATGCCCGTCCTCGCGATGTCGTTTATGTCCAACCGAAATCAAACTCTAAACATTAGGCTATTTCGAGGGCATGTCACTTCCTTTTGTCAGAAGTTATATTCTAACTTTAGAAGCAGTTCAATTCACTTTAAAAGCCTTTTATGACCCATGATTATTTATATTTCCAGATGACCATATTTTCGCCCTCTGCGTTGGTACTAGAACCTGCCACATAGACATCTCCGGTACTGTCTAATGCTATTGCCTCTCCAGCATTCCAACTATTTACATGATATTGCACGATGCCATCATCGTCAAACGTGGTATCGAGCGTGCCACCGCTGCTGTATTTCAAGATAATCATATTCTTGATAGTCTTGCCTTCATTGAATGACGCAGTACAACCTGTCACATAAATATTTCCGGCATCGTCTAACGCTATTGCTTCTCCCTTAGTATAAGGATCGTCTAACGCTATTGCTTCTCCCTTAGTATAAGGATCGATACGGTGCGTTACAGTCCCTTTCGAACCAAAGTTACTATCAGGTTTGCCATCGCTGCTGTATTTCCAGATGACCATATCGCTGCTAGAACCTTCCACATAATAGTTCGAGTTAGCACTAGAACCTGCCACATAAATATTTCCGGCATCGTCTAACGCTATTGCTGCTCCCTTATTATAAAGACCTATACTGTGCGTTACCGTCCCATCCCCATTCACACCAAAGTTCCTATCAGGTTTGCCATCGCTTCTATATTTCCAGATGACCATATCGCCGCTGCTAGAAGAACCTGCCACATAGACATTTTCGGTACCCTCTAACGCTATCGCATACCCATGGCCGCTAGGCACCCCAACCCAGTTATCATCGAATGTGGTATCAAGTGTGCCATTGCTTCCGTATTTCCAGATGACCTTACCGCCGCTTCTATAACCTGCCACATAGACATTTCTGTTACTGTCTACTGCTATTGCCTCTCCAAGATTCGAACTATTTACATCGGTTGAATTATCATACACCACGATGCCATCACCGTCAAACGTGGTATCGAGCGTGCCATCGCTGCTGTATTTCAAGATAATCATATTCCTGCTTGCATTGTCTGGCCCAGTAGCACCTGTCACATAAATATTTCCGGCATCGTCTAACGCTATTGCTTCTCCCTTAGTATAAGGAGCGATACTGTAACGCACAGTCCCATTTCCACCAAAGTTACTATCAAGTGTGCCATCGCTTCCGTATTTACAGATAACCAAATCGAGGTCGAAAGCAACAACGTTACCAAAACCTGCCACATAGACATTTCCGGCACCATCCAAGGCCATTGTTTTTCCAACATCATCACCGGTTGAACTGTCATACACTACAATTCCATCACCACCAAACGTGCTATCAAGGGTTCCAGTGTTACCTGTACCTGGAGGGCAACTCACAATCCCTTCAAGAACCACACTTGCTGAAGTCTCCACACTTTGATCTGCACCTACATTGGCTACAATTTTTTTTGCACTATGTCCCATTGTGTATCCTTTAAGATTAAATATATTCTTCATTATCACTCTTAAATCATTAAAATTTAATAAAATTCAATAGTGATAGTGATGGAGACGTTTAAAACCTAATACACCATTTAAATACCGTAGAGTTGAAATTTCAGTTGTGAATTGTGCAATACCAAAACTACGAGGGGTTGAATTTCAATTTTTTATTATTCTTGTTATGAGGATGAAAAATGGACTGAAACTATTCAGAGAAGCATGTAACAGAATGTGCCGAATTCGAGCCAAATCAACATGACCTTTTAAAAAGTTGTAAAAGTATCGTAAATAGGGAGTTTATAAAGAAGTAATGGTGCGCCCGACAGGAGTCGAACCTGTGACCTTCGGTACCGCAAACCAGTGTTCTACTCTCTAATGAACTTCATCAGTTAACACCCTATTGCGCACGCATACTCGGAAACGGCACTCTTATATTCACTCACATAAAGGAGTGCAACATAATATTCTTATTTGAACAGTCCTTTTAGCAGCTTGTTTATCTGTTTGTCTGCCTCTTTTTTGAGTTCACGTTCGATCAGTTTTGACGCATCAACAGTCACTTTTGGTTTATCGACCTTCCCTTTCAACTTTACTTTTAAGGGGTTATTGTTGGCAATGATATCGAGCTTGGCGTCGATCTGTTTGGTCTTGGAGTTGAGATAGATGTTTTTACCGATGATCGAGGATTTGTTTGAACGCATCTCCAGGTCGGTATAGATATTTTCCTCTTTTATTCGGCTCTTGAAGGTTGAGACAAAGTTCTCTTTATAGAGATCGGTTTTGCCGTACTGTTTGACCAGGTCCAGCATCTGGTTTCTTGTAAAGTGGCCGTTCGTCGTTTTAGCATAGAACGTTCCGCTTTTTTTGGCCAGATCATAATCGAGTTTGCCGTTGAGTGCCGAGTCGAAGATCTCAGGATAGATCACCATTTTCAGCATGCCCAGGGTGTTTAACTTTTTCAGGTCGGCATGAAAGTCATCGTTATGCAATTTTGCATCAATCCTGCCGCCGAAAAGTTTTGTATGGGCACTGAAGTCCAGATCTTTGGTTTTGGAGAGTTCACCGCTTGCAGTAACGGCACCTTTTAGATGGCGCTGCGTCGCAAAGTAGAGTTTGTCGAGGTCAGGTATCTCTGCCCTGTAGTCCGCGTGCAGTGACGCTTTGCCTACATTGAAACGTGCCTGCTTGACCTTGAGCTTTGCCAGGTTTGAGTCCACATCTATTTTGGTGTCAACGGTGTTTTTCGAGAGGGTTGAAACTGCTTTAGCCGTAAATGTCGTCTTTGGCATCGCTTTAAACTCAAATGCTTTTTCAACAGTTTTGGTATCCACCCTGCCTTTAGTGACACTGCTTAGGATCTTGCCGGAGAGTTTCCCTTTGCGTGCATCATCGATATTGACATCAACATTTAACAGACCATCCGCATAGTGCGGTTGTTCCACCATATACAAGATCTTAGAGAGCTGCATATTGGCTATTTTAGCCTGAATGCTTCGCGGAGCAAACGACTCCAGTCTGGCGTTAAAACCGGCGTCTGATCCGGCGATTTTTGCACTCCCTTTGACCTTCACTGATTTTTCATCGCCTTTAGCGGTAGCCGACAGCTCCAGCGGACCGCGCAGAGGTGCATTGGTTATCGGTTTTAAAAGTTCAAGTCTGGAGATCGCAAGCTGTAGATCAAGGTCTATTGCCGACGTTTTGGGTTGGAGACTCCCTTTTGAGTTGATGTTGGCAAGATCAGAGACAAATGACGCCGTGTACCTAATATCTCTACCGGCAAGTTTAGCCGATATGTCACTCTCAAATGTTGTTTTTGGCAAGTCGATCTTATAGTCTCTTTTGAGTACTTTCTCATTGAATGCGGCTTTTGAAACAGTGACGTCGACATTGCCTCGTAAGTTGTCAGGGTTGAGCTCATCGAGTTTAATGTCAACATTCAGTTCGCCGTTCGCAAAGTCAGGCTGCCCTGCCATAAAGATGAGCTTTTCCAAACGGGCATTTTTGATCTGCGCCTGCAGCTTATGGGGTTGCATCTCTTTTAGGGCAATGTCATAGGTGGTGTCGCTTGCAGCTATGTCTGATCTGCCTTGGATCCGCATTGCTTTTTTATCGCCTCTGATCTGCCCTGCTGTTGCAAAAGGACCACGAAGCGGCGCATTCGTCAGCGGTCTGAACAGCGCCAACTCTTTGATGTTCAGATCATAGGCAATATCACTTTTCAAGGTGGCCGGTTCAAGAGAACCTTTTGAGTTGATCTGCGCCAGATTAGAGAGCAGTGAGAGGGTATAATCGATCTCTTTACCCTTCAAGTCAGCGTTAAACCGGGTGTTGAAATCAGTTTTCGGCAGTGCTATACCATACGCTTTTTTCATTGTTTGAGAGAAGACAGTGCCCTTGCTAATGTCCAGTGTTGCACTGCCTTGCAGGTTTTCAGGGTCAAGGTCAGAGAGGTCCACATCAAGGTTTACATCTGCCTCCGCATACTTCTCTTCGCCTGCCAGGTAGAGCAGTTTGGAAAGTTTGGCATTTTTAACCGTTGCGAGCACTTTAGAGGGTATAAAATGTGCCAATGTGATGTCATAACGGCTGTCGCTTCCGCCGATATCGCTTGTACCTAATACGTTGAGTGTCTCTTCACCGCCTTTAACGTGACCCTGAGTAGCAAATGCTCCACGCAGAGGTGCATTGATGACAGGACGAAGTAAGGCAAGTTCTTTAATATTCAGGTCATAATCCAGATCCATGCTAAGCGGCGCCACTATGAGTCCGCCTTGTGAACTGAGTGTGAGAAGATTAGAGTGGACTGTCGCTGCATAATCTACCGAGTCACCTTGAAGTTTAGATACAACCTTAGCTCCAAATCGGGTCTGCGGCAGCGTAATGTTGAAGTCACGGCGCATAAGCGCTCTGTCAACCCTCCCCTTGCTGACCAGGAAGCTAATGTCACCGTCAAAATTTTCAACATCAATACCTTTAATGTCTGTTTGCAGTGATACATTGGCGTTGGCATAAGCCTTTTCACCGGCCAGGGCTAAAAGTTCATCTAGTTGAGCATTATCAACCGTTGCGATGACCGTTGCAGGGTTAAACTCTTTGAGCGTAAGATCATAATGGGTCTGTGAGGAGGCGATGTCGCTCTCACCGACTATTTTCATCTCAAGAGCATCACCTTTTGCCCTGCCGTTGACATGGATCTTGCCTTGAGATCTGCGCTGTAAAAGCACTTCAAGCTCACTCATCTTTTCAAAAGCAATGGTGTAAGCAGCATCAACGGATTGTGAAAAAGGTGAATACGTTCCTGAAGCGGTAATAAGGTTAGAAGGCGTCACTGCAATTTTGAGATCAAAACTGCTCATGTCAAGTGTAAAGGTCTCAACAACGGCTTTTGTATTCAGAGCGGTGTTCAGTTTCGCTTCTAAAATAGGCTTGACAATGCCATTTCCAAACGGGGTGAACAGCAGCGTGTAGATAACAAGAATCAGAGTTAGTAAAATAGAGAGAACAATACCGAACCACTTCATAAATAGCCTTTGCGTACGTAAGTCGCAATAATTATATTCTATATAATATAAATGCGTCTCTCTAAGAGAGCATTAACGACGCTTTGGCCATATTAACCTCTACTGCTTCTTCAAAAAGTACTCTTTTGTGAGCATAAAGATCACCGGACTGAGCAGCGCAATAGCTATGAGGTTTGGTATGGCCATCAGCGCGTTAAGCGTGTCTGCCAGGAGCCAGATGAACTTCAGGTCCATCATCGAACCAAAAGGGATGACCAACACCCAAAGAATACGAAACGGAACGATTGCTTTGTGACCGAAGATGTAATAGACACTCTTCTCACCGTAAAAGCTCCACCCCACCAAGGTGGTAAACGCAAAGACGATAAGCCCAAGCGTCACCACATACTCGCCGATATACGGCAGTGCTTTGGAAAAGGCCAGCATCGACAAAGCTGCCCCGCTCTCGCCTGAGGTGTATGCACCCGTCACGACAATTGCCAGACCGGTGATAGAACAGATGATGATGGTATCGATGAAGGTCCCCATCATCGCGACAAGCCCCTGACGCACTGCCGAGTCTGTTTTAGCTGCCGCGTGAGCAATAGGCGCTGAACCTAGGCCCGCTTCGTTGGAGAAGATACCACGTGCCACACCAAACTGCAGTGCAGCCCAGACAGATGCACCAGCAAAACCACCCATAGCAGCAGACGGCGTAAAGGCAGAGACAATAATCGTTTCAATAGCCGAGGGTATGGCGGTAATATTGATAAGGATAATAATGACACCGCTTACAACATACGCAATAGCCATAAAAGGCACCACGGCTCCTGCCACATGCGCAATTCGTTTAATCCCGCCAATGAGGACCAGACCGACCAAAATAGCAAGAGCGATACCGCTGTACAGCTCTGGTATGCCAAACGATGCTTCCAAAACATCAGAGACCGAGTTGGCCTGAATCGTGTTACCAATACCGAAACCAGCAATCGAGGCGAAGAGTGCAAAGGCAAAGGCAAGCCATTTCCAGTTATCACCCAGACCGTTTTTGATATAGTACATCGGACCGCCGACATGGTTGCCGTCTTCGTCCTTTTCACGGTAGTTGACTGCCAATACCGCCTCTGAATACTTTGTCGCCATGCCTAGAAGGGCAGCCACCCACATCCAGAACATAGCGCCCGGTCCGCCCATAAAGATGGCCGTTGCGACACCGGCGATATTTCCTGTCCCGATGGTGGCCGAGAGCGAGGTCATCAAAGCATTAAACGGCGATATCTCCCCCTCTTCTTTGTCCTCTTTGCGCCCTTTCCATATAAGTCTGAATCCTTCGGGTATAAGCCGTACCGGCAAAAATCGAAGACCCAATGTCATGTAAAGACCCGTACCCAGTATAAGGATCAGCATGACCGGTCCCCAGACAAACCCATTGACCGCACCGATCATTGCATAAAACACTTCCATATCACTCCTGCTTCATTCACTCAATTATGTGAAATTATTATACCTATTTTATAATTCATGCTCACCGCTAACGTCTAATAGCCATTAGGCGCTGTCCCTATGCTATTATTCATTACTACAAATATTTAGGATAGCATCACTTGAAAGCATTAACAATCAATCCGGCAACTAAACAGATCGAAGAGATCGACATAGAGATGAAGGCCAATACCGTCTACAGTTTTTTCAACTCCATCTTGATCGATGAACTCCCATCACTCAACCAACATACGATCTACTGCGATGCCAATGCACTTTCGCAACAAAAAGAGGCTTATTTTCTTGGGGAGCAGCTTATTGTCGGTGAAGCGCTGATCGTAGGTCTAATGGGCATGGAAGAGTGTGATGTCAATATCCCAAAAGCTGCACTGCAAGAACTTATCAGTCATGAGGTAAATGATTTTTACAGCAGTGTCTTAGCACTGCTTGCACAAAGTGATGTCAACCTCTACCGTACCTTTGAGATACAACAAGAAGGTGAGACACTTCATCTTAGTGCCGAGTGGGTACTCTACACCTTCAACATGGCAGATGAACGTACCAAAGAGTACTTCATCGCTGAGCTTCAAAAATCACTCAATGCCGACGAAGAGACCTTTGAATATCTTAAAAAGATGGCGCAGCTTGCTATCAATGCAGCGCAGTAAAACGACAGCATGAACAAGATCTACATCACCGACCTTGACCACACCTTTTTACGAAGTGACCTGAGCGTCAGTAACTTTACCAAAGAGATCTGGAACGCCAAGGCCAAAGAGTCCACCCTCTCTATCGCCACAGCACGAAGTTTCTACTCTGCCATGAAGTTACTGCCTGACCTGACATTCAATGCACCGATGATCCTGCTTGACGGTACGCTCATCGCGACACCCGACAAAAAGATCATCGATACCAAGTTTCTTGATACGGCTGCTGCGAACGATCTCATAGCCGAGGCTATCAGATTTGACAAGATCCACCCTTTTGTCATCGGTCTTAAAAATGATGCGCTGGATGAGAGTTTTGACTTTCCGTTGACACAGACGCCCACACAGGCTAAAGTCCTACTCAACTACAGAGATGATGCAAGGCTTCTGGAGTTTGAAAACGTCGTTGCTCAAGAGCGGACGTTCAAAGTTGTCTACATGGCTTCAAAAGAGCGTCTCATCGCCCTTACCGCCCATCTTCAAGCGATCTATGGAGAGACCTTTCATTTCAAACTCTCTCCGGAGAACTATACCGGTGACTACTTCTTGACCATCGTTCATCCTCTCGGCGATAAGGCACATGCACTCCGAAAGGTGTGTGACTACCTCGATCGTTCTCTTGACGATGTCACAGTCTTCGGTGACAGTATCAATGACATCGAGATGTTTAAACTTGCCGGTATGTCAGCTGCCGTGGCAAATGCACTTGCAGAGACCAAAGCGGTCGCCAAGACCATACTGCCCCACAGTAATGATGAAGATGCCGTGGCACACTACTTGAAATCTACAATGAAGTGAGAAAAAATGCACGAAAACGCTAAGCACTCCTCTTTAATCCCGATGTTGATCATCGGTATCCTCTTTTTTATCTTCGGTTTTGTCACCTGGCTTAACGGCTCACTCATCCCCTTTTTAAAGGTCATCTGTGACCTCAATGACTTCCAAGCCCTCTTTGTCACCTTTGCCTTCTACATCGCCTACACCACCATGGCCTACCCGATGTCTTTCATCCTCTCTAAAAGCGGTTACAAAAACGGGATGGCGATCGGTCTGGGTATTATGGCGATCGGTGCACTGCTCTTCATCCCGGCAGCATTCAGCGCCAACTTTCTTATCTTCTTGGTTGCTCTCTTTACTCTCGGCAGCGGACTAACCATTTTACAGACTGCCTCTAACCCCTACATCGTACTTGTCGGTCCGACAGAGAGTGCGGCAATGCGTATCAGTATTATGGGTCTCATCAACAAAGGCGCGGGTATCCTGGCACCGCTTGTCTTTACCGCTCTTATCTTCAGTGACCTTGGCAGTTTTTCAAAAGAGGTACTGACAAGCGCAGAGATAGAGATCCTGGCTTCTAAGCTCATCATGCCTTACCTCGTCATGGCTGTCATCTTGACGGGTCTTATCTTCTTAGTACTTTTCTCTTCTCTTCCTGAGATAGAGTTCGATGATGCACAAGAGGATGAAGAGAAGACCAGCATCTTTCACTATCCGCAGATCGTACTCGGTGCTATCGCCCTCTTCTTCTATGTCGGTGTCGAAGTGGTCGCAGGTGACACCATCGGCCTGTTTGGTCAGAACCTTGGCGTTGAGAAATATACCGCACTTACCTCTTACACCATGGTCTTTATGGTGCTGGGTTATCTTATCGGTGTCTTCGGCATCCCCAAGTATCTTTCACAGGAGAAGGCACTTGCCTATTCGGCAATAGGCGGGTTTATCACTATCATCGCCCTGCTTTTGAGCTCAGAGCAAAGCAGTGTCATCTCAACTGTTCTATGGGGCTGGAGCGGTATTGCGACCATTCCTGACCCTGTGGCATTAGTTGCTATCTTGGGACTCTCTCACGCCCTTGTATGGCCTGCGATCTGGCCTCTTGCCTTAGAAGGTCTGGGAAGGTTCACTGCGCAAGGGTCTGCTCTGCTCATCATGAGTATCGCCGGCGGTGCCATCTTGCCGCTTGTCTTTGGTCAGATGGCTGACATCGGCGGCGACATGCAGTTCTCCTACGTTATCACTATCCCGGCTTATCTATTTATTCTCTACTATGCTCTCAAAGGGCATAAGGTCACACGTTGGTAACACTCTGCAAAAATAGCGTTTGTTGTATGAAACTTGAGCATGTTCGTTTAACATTAAACGCTACTTTGTGCTATTATGCTGACAATTTAACACTAGAGAGTACATGGACATAATTATTGTATTGGCTTTGATCACAGCCTCAGGGATGTTTTCGGGACTGACTATTGGGCTTATGGGTCTTGGTATTGACGATGTACAGCGCTCTGCCGACCTTGGCGATAAAAATGCGGCTAAGGTGCTTCCTGTCATCAAGAGCGGTAACCTCCTTCTTGTGACCCTTTTGTTGGGCAACACGGCAGTTAATGCCACCCTTTCCATCTTTCTCGGCGGCGTAGTCGGCACAGGTATCATGGCCGGGGTCATCTCAACAGCACTCATCCTTGTCTTCGGTGAGATCCTTCCTGCTGCCGCACTGACACGCCATGCCCTTGTCGTCGGGGCTAACGTGGCAGGACTGGTCAAAACCCTGATGTTTCTCTTCTACCCCGTTGCCGGTCCTATCAGCATACTGCTTGACCGCACGCTTGGCGAACAGCTTCCTGACATGCTTAACCGCAAAGAACTCCGCCATGTCATTGAAACACACCAGCAGTCACATGAGAGCGACATCGATGCACTCGACCGTGACATCATCCTAGGAACCCTCTCCCTGCAGGAAAAAACTGCCGAAATGATCATGACACCATGCGAACAGGTCGTTACTGTCGGGTACAAAGACATACTTGACGAAACAATGATCAGTAAACTCAAAGAGAGTGGTTATACACGCTTTCCTGTCCTGCGCGATGACCGCATTGTTGCTGTTCTCAACATCAAAGAACTTGTCGGGGTCGCACTCGATAACAAGCTGATAAAAGAGTACGTTACAGACAAACTTATCCATATCTACAACAACATAAAAGCTGACGACATGCTCAACCGCATGATCAAAAGCAAGGTGCACATCGCCTCTGTCAGCGACCAGTCAGGCTGGGCCGGCATCATCACCATGGAAGATGTCCTTGAAGAGCTGATAGGACATGAGATAACTGACGAATACGGCCATTGATACAAACTGTTCCGATCAACATTAACATTATCAGTGCGCCATAGCTGATATAGGCAGCAAATTACACTCCAGGGCTTGAATCTCCACTTTCCCTCGTTCCCAAGCTGTATAGACAAGTTTCACTCGGGAATGCCTATTTCTATCGCACACATTCATCACAATCTGGCATAAACACAGCATTGCAAAACGATGCACCTACACAATCCCGGATGCAAGTAAAACCACACCGCCAAAGTACAACACCACCAGTGCCGTACTCTCTAAACCAATGTTTCCCGGACCATGGCGCTGACGATAGATGAGTCCCATCAGCAGTACGCCCGTCATGACAAGCGAAATGGCGAGCCAGACGAGTTCGGAAGAGGAGATGTCTGCGTAGATCGATCCTTGACGGTAGGCAATGTCCGATGCAGCGATAAACAGCGTGTCGAAGGCATTACCGCCGATGATGTCGCCCACGGCAAGGTTAAGCGCGCGC
>JBATWM010000209.1:0-14946 GCA_049672605.1 Sulfurimonadaceae bacterium | reverse complement strand
TCTTTAGTGGTTCGCCTCTGCATGACACCTTGGTCGGTACCTTTGGCGGCGGCGTATCGGTCGGTCAGCCCTTTCTCAGCTACATCATCGGCGGTGAACTGCTTAAAGAGGGGATCTCTCTTTATGCGGTGACTGCGTTCATCCTCTCTTTTGTCACATTGGGCCTGGTACAGCTTCCTCTGGAATACTCGCTTTTCGGCATGCGCTTCACCCTCATTCGAAACCTGCTTAGTCTGATTTTTGCATTGCTAATTTCATGGGCAACTGTGGCCACTGTAGGGCTTATTTCATGAGCAATACAAAAAGTAAAAAACCGACAAACAGAAGCGGCTGGATCATGCTCTTGATCGTTATTGTCCTATACGGAGTTGCTGCCTTTGTCAACAGTACTGATACTTATGATGCTCTCAAAAACAGCTTTAATATCCTAAAGGTCATCGCCCCTATTTTACTTGTTGTCGTACTGTTGATGGCCATCATAAACAGTTTCATACAACCCAAAAAGATCGCAAAACATTTAGGCAAAGAGAGTGGGTTGAAGGGGTGGATCATTGCCCTGCTCAGCGGGCTGTTCAGCCACGGATCCGGTTATGTCTGGTACCCAATGCTCAGTGATCTGCGCAGACATGGGGTAAGAGATGGCCTAATCGTTACTTTTTTCTACGCTCGTGCCATCAAGCTGCCATGGCTGCCGATGATGATAAGCTACTTTGGTCTGGGCTTCACTATTGCCCTCACCTTCTATATACTCTTGGGGGCACTCCTGCAAGGTGTTATTGCAGACAGACTTTTATCATCCAAAAACTAGAATATCTCAAGGATGATTCTACTTTATCTCATCACCATGGATCATCTTGGAGACGATGCCCTCTTTCGTTGTGATCTCATGGCGCAGCACACCGCCAATATGCAGAACAACCAGCCCTAAAACGCCGTACATCATATACTCATGCAGCTCTTTGACCCACTCCACACCCTCTTTTGTAAAGCCTAAAGCCTCATAAAAGTAGAGTGTTCCTCCACTGATCGTCATCAACAAGATAGTAAAGGAGAGAACCAGATGTACCAGATGTTTTGGTATCTCCTCTTTATAAGCCTGCATCAGAGTTTTTAAAGGCATATCCGCACGTTTACTCGCGATCATATAGAGACGGATGGCAATAGAGATCGCTAAAAAGAGTCCAAGGATATAGTGCCATTCCCACATCGGCGCTCGGATCGCCTTTGCGATCATCTTCGCTGTCTCTGCGGTGATCTCGGTACCGGTCTCAGCCAGCTTGCTTTGGATCAACGCCGAATTATCGCGCCAGCTCAAAAATGTTTTTCGTAGTGCTACGGTGCCAAGCAGTCCAATAACTGAAAAGGCCATCGTCCAGTGCCAGATACGGTACAGTAATGTAAATTGAGGCTTCATATTGTCTCCTGAGTGTATAAATTCTAGAGCTAGTGTAGCATTTCATAAGATAGAATTTTCTTTAAAGTGAACGAACTTTTAGCTAAAATACGCAACATATGAAAACAGCTAGAGTAAAAATACTGTCGGTTTTATTGTTCGCTTTTACATTCTTTGTGATTCATGATTATGTCATGGCCGATGTGGATGCCGACACCCAGTATGAGCTCTACTATGCCCAGTGCGACAAAACTGTTTTAGATCTCCCTTCACAGATCCACGACCATATCCATATTTTATCGGATGTGCCCAACACACAAACAGCATTGGCACCCTCTATCCTGCCTGCAGCAGAACCAATTTACATTCAAACCACTCTAGCCTCAAACATACTTCCTGTTCCTCAACGACCACCTCTAGCCTAACCCTTTTTTTAATTATATTTTCGCAGTTTTATACTGAAACTAGTACACCTACAAGCGTGTATACATAAAAGGTCATCAATGAAAATTTTCTCTACCCTCCTCTTAGCAGTGCTAGGACTTCATGCAGGTTCGCTTTCGCTAGAATCCTATTTGGCGACAGTGGAATCCTCAAATGCCGTTACTGCCCTCAATGCACAAGCTGCTTCAAAGGCCGCTTCTCAGCGTTCTCAAGTCCAATCAGAAGGGTTTCAACTTAGCGGTGAGCTTGGTTATGCCACAGAAAAAGATACAAACCGAGATGAGATCGAATACCATATCGCCGTCGAAAAACAGCTCTTTTTTGGCGACAGTGATGCTTATCTCAATGCCCTTAAGCTCTCCTCTCAAAAACAGCAAGAGTTACAGCTTAATCAGCTCAGAACGCTTGTCTATGAGTACTACATCAAGGCCTGTGCCTTCCAAGAGAAGGCAGGTCTTCTCAAAGATGCACAAGATCGCAATAATGAACTAACGCGGCTGATCGACGAAGGTGTTAAAGGGGGCGAATTCGACCGAAGCGCCCTGTTGCGCAGTGAACTGGTCGTAGATGACCTGCAGCTGCGCATTCATGACTTGGAAAATCAATATTACGAAGCCATACAGACCCTGCGACTCTACACACGAGGAGATGAGCAACCGCTATGTCAAGATCTACCTCTGGAGATTTTGATTACAGATAACCTTGAAATGGACTCCACTCTTTACCAATATTTAGAAAGTGAGATCTCCGCAACATCAGCACTCAAAAATTTTCGCTCTACTGCGGTTCAGGATATTACGCTGGGCGTAGGCTACGACAACGAGATGGATCTCTCCCGTGCCATCGTCTTTATGCAGATCCCGCTAACGCAGGGAAGCAGACGAGAGAGCGAACGAGAAGCTGCGACCAAGGCAAAACTGGCAGCACAGGAGCAACTTCTCTTTTCCAAAGCTCAGATACGATCACAGACCAATACCTATACAACTACCCAGCAGACCCGTCAAAAGACCCTTCAACGCCTGAATGACGTTCTCATACCCAAAGCCTATGAGACCAGCGTCTTGCTGCTGGAGCGTTTTATGGGGTCAGAAGGGAGCTATCTTGACTACATCGAAAGCCAAAAAGCACTTTTTGATCTGCTCTTACGGGGCATCGACACCCGTGCCGAAGCCCTGCTGGCACAAGCCAGAATCTATCGAACTTTGGGCATTGACCCGCAAAAGGACATCAAATGAAACACTATTTTCTCTCAGTGAGTTTTCTACTTCTTATCAATCTTAATGCTGGCGACCTCATTAAAGCCGGGTCGCTTAATGTAACACTTGCCTCGCCTAAAAAGGTAGAGAAAGTGCCGGTGGGAAGCTATCTTGGCACCTACACCTACCCCGCAGCTCACCGTTTTACGATCAGCGCTTATGTCGACGGCTTTGTCTCTGAAATTGCCGTTAAGCCCTATGCCATGGTCAAAAAAGGACAAAAGCTCTTTGTCCTGCAAAGCCCGAAATTGCTTGATCTACAATCAGACTACATCGCCACCCTGATCGAGTTGGAGTTTCATCAAAAAGAGATCGCACGTCTTAAGCCACTCTCTGAAAAAGGTGTCGTGGCGTCAAAACGCTACACAGAAGCCAAAAACATGTATGACCAGCTCAAAGCCTCCATCGTGTTCAAACAGAGCCTGCTTAAAGCCTACGGTCTGTCTCAAACCCAGATCAACAAGGTCACCGCACAGCACAAGGCCTATCCAAGCCTTGTTATCTCGGCTCCGGAAAACGCCACGGTCAGCAGCCTCGATGTACAGGTGGGCACCTTTATCCATCAGGGCGCGACACTGGCTAAACTGGTCGACACCACAGAGTGTCATTTTGAGATCGATCTGCCGTGGCAGTTGGCAGCAACGCTGACACAGGACGACAAACTATACTCTCAGGAGAGTACCTTCAGCATCTTCGCCATGTCCCCGGAGATCGATCCTGTCTCACAGACACGGAGCATTGACCTGCATGAAGAGAAAGATTGCAAGGCACAAGGCGGCGCGAGTGTCAATGTCACGTTCTATCGCAAAACAGAGGCCTGGGTGGTCCCCTCATCCGCAGTTATCGGAATGGATAACGGGTATGCTGTCTTTGTAGCCGCAGAAGGCGGCTATCGAAGTGTCCCTGTTACCGTGCTGGCACAACTTGAAGGCAAAAACTTTATCAGTGCTCCCTTTACCGACGATGACCGTATCGCTGTCTCATCGGTACTGACACTTAAAAGTGCGGCGGAAGGATTGGCAGAATGATCGACAAACTATTGCGCTTTGCCCTTTCACAGCGCTATCTCGTCATCATACTCGCGCTTGCTATCGCCGTCTACGGCATCATCTCGTATAGCAAGCTGGTCATTGACGCCTTTCCGGATGTCTCCTCGACGCAGGTAAAGATCATCATTAAAGCACCGGGCATGACCCCTTCGGAAGTCGAGCAGCAGATCACCATTCCTATAGAACTGGAGATGAAAGGCATACCGTACCAGACCATGGTGCGCTCTATCTCCAAATATGCCCTGGCCGACATCACCATCGATTTTGAAGAGGGAACAGACCTCTACTGGGCACGCGACCGCGTTTATCAACGCTTTAGCGCCATTAAAGAGGAGCTGCCGCAAAGTATCGGCGGCGGAATCGCGCCTATTACCACCCCGCTTGGCGAGATCCTGATGTTTACTATCGAGTCAGAAACACTGAGCCTTATGGAGAAACGTACGCTTCTTGACTGGGTTGTCCGACCTGCACTACGCAGTGTCAGCGGGGTTGCCGATGTCAATGCGCTCGGCGGTGAGGTCAAGAGCTTTATCGTCAAACCTGACTTTTCAAAACTCGCACTTTTTGGCATCTCAGTCGAAGAGCTGCAAAGTGTTCTGCAACACAACAATTCCAATTATGGTGCCGGACGGATCGAGAGGGGTGACGAAGCCCTGATCGTGCGTGTCGTCGGCAAACTCGGCAGTATTGAGAACATTGAAGAACTGGTCTTGGCACAACGCGGAAGCAGCACCATCTATGTCAAAGATGTTGCTGCCATCTCTGTCGGCGCCATTACACGTTACGGCTATGTCACCAAAGATGGCAAAGGCGAAGCGGTCGAAGGGCTGGTCTTGGGTCTAAAAGGTGCCGACTCCTCGCAAACAGTCGATGCACTCAAGAGCAAACTCACAGAGATCGAGACGAACCTGCCCAAAGGGACCAAACTCTCCATCTTTTATGACCGAAGTGACCTGGTAGGCAAGGCCGTTTCTACTGTACAAAAGGCACTCATCGAAGCCGTCGTGCTGATCATCATCATCTTGCTGCTTATGCTCGGCGACTTGATTTCGGCACTCACCGTTGCCCTGATCCTTCCGATGGCGATTCTCACCACATTTATAATGATGCAGCTGTTCGGTATCAGCGCCAACCTGATGAGCCTCGGGGGGATCGCTATCGCCATCGGTATGATCGTCGACTCCGCCGTGGTGATGGTCGAGAACATCGTCGCCTGGCTCGCGCACCCTAAATATCGCAATGAAACCCGCGTCCGTCTGGTCTATATGGCCGCCAAAGAGGTGAGCCTGCCGGTCATCTCCGGTGTCGTCATCATCATCACCATCTTTTCGCCGCTGCTTATGCTACAAGGGCTAGAGGGTAAACTCTTCGCCCCGGTGGCGCTGAGTATCGTCTTCAGTCTCGGCGCTTCTATCATCTTCGCCCTCTTTCTGATCCCGGTGATCGCTGAATGGCTGATAAAAAACCCATCAGAAGAGCCGACCTGGCTGGTGCGCAACCTTATAAAGATCTACGTACCGAGCCTGAAAAAAGCCTTTGCCTATGAAAAGTGGATCTACCTCTTTTTACTGCTTACTATTCCCTTTACCGTCTTGATGTTCAATAATATCGGCAAGACCTTTATGCCGACAATGGATGAGGGAAACATCGTTATCGGTGTCGAATCCAACCCCTCCATCAACATCCCGGCGGGTATCGCTCTCAACACGCAGATCCAGCAGCAGTTGATGGCCAAGGTCCCAGAGATCGCCTCCATCATCGCCCGCAGCGGTTCCGATGAGATCGGCCTCGACCCTATGGGACTCAACGACACCGACACCTTTTTGGTCCTAAAACCAAAATCGGAGTGGCGCAAAAACGATACGGAATGGCTCAGAGCGCAGATGCGCGTCGTACTTGAGGATATCTCCGGTATAGAGTTCGGCTTTACCCAACCCATCGAGATGCGTACCTCCGAGATGCTTACCGGTGCGCGGGGTGATGTGGTGGTCAAGCTCTTTGGCGACGATACCGACGAACTGAACAGACTCGGCGAAGCCATTGCCGAGATCATCCGCCAGAGCGAAGGCAGCGAAGATGTCTACATGCGCCAAAATGGAGGTGTCTCCTATAATCAGGTCATCTTTGACAAAAAGCAGCTTGCCAAATACGGTATGACACTCGATGAGGCTGCGCAGATTCTAAAAATTGCGGTCATAGGGGAGCAGAGCGGTAAGATCTACGAGGGGATGAAACAGTTTGACATTCTCATCCGCGGTGACTACACCCAGAACAATCTACCGCTGGAGCATATCTATCTTACTACTCCTGCAGGTGTACGGATCACCCTCGCCAATATTGCCCGTATCGAACGTGTCGACGGAAGTGTCGAGATCAAACACGAGCAGGCACAGCGCTTCGTCTCCATACAGACCAATGTCACCGGAACAGACCTCAGCACCTTTGTCAGCCATATGCAAGAGAGCATCAACACCAAAGTGACGCTGCCGACAGGCTACCGGCTTGAATACGGCGGGGAGTTCAAAAATCAACAGCGCACGATGGAGCGCCTTGTCGTTGTCGTTCCTATTGCGCTGGCGGTGATCTTTATGATCCTCTTTTTCACCTTCCGCTCGATGCGTCAGGCCGCTGCAGTCTTTGCGACCATTCCTCTGGCCTTGACTGGCGGGGTGTTGGGGCTGTTCATCACGAACAACTACCTCTCGGTGCCGGCTTCGGTCGGCTTCATCGCCCTGCTCGGTATTGCCGTACTTAACGGTGTCGTTATGGTGAGCTACTTTAACGAGCTAGTCAAAACAATGGCGCTCGAAGAGGCGGTCATAGAGGGGGCAAAACGTCGTCTGCGCCCTGTTGTCATGACAGCACTGATCGCAGCCTTTGGGCTTGTCCCGATGCTTTTTGCCACCGGACCGGGTTCAGAGATCCAGAAACCGCTGGCCATCGTCGTCATCTTCGGACTTATCAGCTCAACACTGCTCACGCTGTTGATCCTTCCGATCCTTTATAGACGTATTGAATCAAAGCAGGCAGCTGCAGAAGAAGAGTAGACGTCAACTATTTGCAGTGAAAACTGCAGATAATACAGAGTTGACATACACTATAGTTAATACATTTTATCTACTTTTTTACGTACGTTTAACACTCCGCTAACACTTCTGTACTACAATAAGTTATGGTTAAAAATATACTTTTATTAGAAGATGACAATTTATTAGCAGAAACGTTGCAAGAACTCTTGATAAGTGAAGGGTATGATGTGACCTTGGTCTTGGATGGCGGGGCAGCCGCTGACGCTTCGTATGAGGGGCGGTTTGACCTCTACATCTTTGACATCAATGTCCCTGAGATCAATGGGTTAGAGCTACTGGAAAGCCTGCGTTCTGCCGAAGACAAAACTCCGGCTATCTTCATTAGTGCCTTAGTCGATCTTAACTCTATTACCAAGGGGTTTGAGGTGGGTGCTGCTGATTACATCAAAAAGCCCTTCTTTCCCGAAGAGCTTCTCATACGCGTCAATGCCAAATTAGCACAACAGGCACCATCTGTTATCAGCTACGGTGATCTTGAATTTGACCCTCAAAAAAAACTACTACGAAAAAATGCCAGTGTTCTTGCTCTAGGTGAGGTACAAGAGAGATTGTTTGAACTTTTTATCAACAACATCGATCAGGTCATGGATAAAGATATATTGTTGGACTGTCTGGAAAAGCCCTCTCCTGCCGCACTGCGGGTTGCACTGACCAAACTCAAACAGACCACCGGACTGAACATTCAGAACCTTCGTGGCGTGGGATACATCCTTGAGTCGCGTTGAGATAGAGTCCTTTTTAAAGAGTTTTCTGCTCTTTTTCAGCTCCTTGAGTATTGTGATGGCCTCGCTCTTTTACATCAATTATACCAAAGAGGTCAAAACCTTTGATGACCATCTATTCACGCAGATGCGTCTCTGTAGTTTTGATCTGAAATGTGAACGTTTTACCATCAATTTTGTACCGGTGCAACAGCAGGAGAACTATACTCTCTATAAAGACAGTGCCGGTCTAAGCAGTTACTTCCCTATTCCCGGTGCTAATGATTATCTGATGGAGTTTCATCTTTCTGCTGACGATTACACCCGTGAGCTCCACACCTTGCAAAGTGAAGCAATTTGGGAGTTTATCGCTGTATTAGCAGTTATCTTCATCATCTCAGGCCTCTTTTCGATCTACGCCCTCTATCCGCTTCGTAACGCTTTATTACTCACACAAGAGTTTATCAAAGACATCCTGCACGATTTCAACACGCCGCTAGCTTCTTTACGTCTTAACAGCGCCATGTTAAAACGTGAAATCGGCGAGAACGATAAGATAACACGCATTGAGCAGAGTGTTCAAAATGTACTTGACCTTCAAAAAAACCTTCGTTCGTATCTTCATGACCACGCCCATCAAAAAGAGGAAATAGAGCTTAAAAGCCTTATCAGTCAGAGGATTGACATGTTGGTGAAAAATTATCCTGACATTCATTTTAATGTAACGATGGAGACAACCAAGATCAGCACCAACCCTGAGGCGTTCACCCGCATCCTCGATAACATTTTGACCAATGCAGCAAAATACAACCGGCAAAACGGTTCGGTCAGTGCTACATTTGAGCAAGCCACCTCAACCCTGCATATAATTGACACCGGCAAAGGGATCAAAAACCCTAAACGCATCTTTGATCGTTTTTATAAAGAGCAGGAGCGTGGTATTGGGATAGGCCTCCACATCGTTAAAAAACTGTGTGATGAGTTAAAGATCAAGATCCGTGTTGAAAGTGAACTTGATAAGGGAACGATCTTTACCTTAGAGCTCTCATCGCTTACAGTCGACTAACACTCTTATGCGATAATTCAATAATCTAAAACACAAAAGGACATAAAATGAAAGCAATTACATTAAGCGCAACAGCATTGATGCTACTCGGAACGTTAACTCTAGGCATGGCAGATGATGTTATTACAGATGTAACTGTAGATGAGCAGA
This sequence comes from Sulfurimonadaceae bacterium, assembly GCA_049672605.1. Lineage (GTDB taxonomy): Bacteria > Campylobacterota > Campylobacteria > Campylobacterales > Sulfurimonadaceae > Sulfonitrofixus. The sequence continues at coordinate 5,798 of JBATWM010000209.1, read as the reverse complement.
TCACTGCTATTAAAGAAGCTCCGGCTCAAGAACGTGTTAAATTAATGAATCAATTTAAACTGCGTCTTGCTGCAATGAACGAGTCTGAACGTGAAGCGGCGATTACTCAGCTTCGTACGCAAACACAGACACAGGCTCGTGTAGAAGATAGCAAAGCTGAAGGCGAACAACTTCAGACACGCACTCAAGCACAAGAACGCAGCCGTGTTAATGAGATGCAACAACAACAGCAGATGCAACAACAACAGCAGATGAACCAGCAACAAATTCGTAACCAGGTCGGACAGATCGAGGGCAAGATACCAGCACAAAGCGGTATGCCAAAATAACTTTTAGACAATAGATACCGTGACTAGAGGCGGTATCGTCATGGAGGATGAATGCAAAAAACATTATCTGTTTTTTTACTCTGTACACTAAGCCTTTTGGCTTATAGTGATTTTGATATGGACGGTGTTGACGATGCCATAGACCGGTGTCCCAACACTTCCATGACTGAACTCGTGGATATGCACGGTTGTACCATTAAAAACCTAGAGGGTGACCATCATTTTGATATTATCTTAGGTGCAAGCTATTCACAGATCAATCCTACAACCCAACAGAAGACTGACACGCTTACTACCACTGTTCAAGCTGATTACTACTACAAAAACTTTTCACTCCAAGCGTCTACCGCTTCCTTTAATTCAGAAAGCAGTATTACCAGCAACAGCGGCCAGACAGACTCTTTTGTCGGTGCCTACTATCAACTGAACCCATTTAGATCATTAAGCCTGCGTGTAGGTGGCGGGCTACTCCTTCCGACCTATGATTCGGGTTACAATAACAACAATCTTGACTACACAGCATCAGCAAGTCTAAGCTATCTGTTTAATAATCTTAACCTCTTTGGCAGTTATAGTTACACTTTGATCAATGATGATGCCTTTAGCTATCTCGACACCACTACTAATGAAACTGTAAACGTCAGCTACCAAAATACCAATGCTTTTAATGCGGGAATCGGTTTCTATCTCTCAGCTAGAATGTACACTAGTCTCTCTTACAATAGCAGTGACAGTATTTATGAGAAGATAGTGACAGTTGACAGTACTGACAACATAGAACCCCTTGAAACTGCTTCTCTCTACCTCTTCTACACCATTGACAAACACTGGTTTACAACAGTGAGTTATGCCTATGGATTAAGTGATTCGGCAAGTGACCATTTTGGTGCCGTTCGTTTAGGCTACTACTTCTAAGTCAAAAGCTTTGCCGTATCGATCTGGTAGAAACTTTCCAGTTCGTTATACAGATTTGGAAAATGATGTTTCAGTGAAGCCGGAGCCTCAAAAAAACGCTCGGTAGCAACCGCAAAAAACTCTGCTTCATTGCTGGCTGCATAAGCACCAAGTAGTTTATATTTTCCCCAACCTCGGTCTTTAAGTGCAATCTTATTAAGCGTAGTAAACTCTTTATGAAACGTATTTACCCAACCGTCATATTTTGACTTCTCAAGAGGTGGCACCCCATCAATATAACCATCCATAAAGTCGATCTCATGCGCGAACTCATGAATGATGACATTATTATGGCGCAGATGATAGGCCTCTTTTTTCGCCTCATGCCAAGTTAGCACTACCGTATGGTTAGCTGACTGGCCTTGTATAACGAACTGCTCTTTAGTAAAGATACCACCTGCTGATTTGACCTCTTTGACCACAACGGCATGTGGATAGATGATAATCGTTTTAAGATCTTCATAACAACTCTCTGTCTCTTTATGCACCAGTAACAGACAAGCGTAAAAAGCGATAATGACTTTCATCTCATCAGTCACGTCAAGCTCTACACCTACAAAATCCTTGGTGTAGATAAAACGCAGTATTGATCGTTGAAGTTTTTTCTGATCTAGCGTGGAGAGTTTTGAGTAATGGGGTGTTTTAGAAAGCGTCTTTTTATAAGATTCCGGAAAGTCGAGGGATTCTATCTTGTGCAACAATTGCTTGTTACGCATGTCATACAGAAGGTATAAACCAAAAAATGTCGCACCCAAGCCGCCAAAAATCAAGAGCAGGGCAGAAAGATATGTCATTGTCTCATCAATTTAATCGTACCAGAACAAGCAACTTTTACCGGCCCTTTTTACGCATATCATAAAGGAAATAGAGACCTAAAAGCGTAGCGGCCAAACCGCCTAAAAGAAGTACAAGTACTGTCGTCATCGCTACTTAATAAGCCCCAACTCCGCCAATAACGGCTTGATGCCGTTTGCCAACTCAATGAGTTCTTGATAGAGTGTTCCCTCTGCTTTATCTTCTAAAATCCACTCATCAATATGTTGCATCGTCTGGGACTTTTCACTTTCACTAAGCTGCTCAGAATTTGTAACAGCGTCTTTGATCTTTTCTAAATGGCTATGGTCTTTGTGTGAACTCATCTTTAATCCTTAATAGTTGTTATATTTGCCCGCTAAGACATCTTCGCGAATTGCGTCAATCTTCTCCTGTATGATATCAAGCAAAATCTTTGCCGCTTCTTTATCATCAGGTTCTGGAACATCCCAGTCGGTAATTTTCATATTGGTTTTAAAAAGAAGCTCCACTGCTACCTGAATCTCATTTTTACGACTTATCAGCTCTTTTTGTACTGCATCCATATTCACTCCTCTTAAATCTATTATACTCATAAAATAGCATCTATTCAAGCTACCTGCATCTTAGCCAAACATTAGAAAATGTGCCTAGATTCTGACTTGTAATCGTATTAAGAGAATTTGCCCTATAATTGCAACAATAATAAAGGGCTCTTCTCTAAGCCCTAAAAAGCAGCAGTATGGATTATTTCGCAAAACGTATCATTCCTTGTCTCGATGTAAAAGACGGACGCGTTGTCAAAGGCGTGAACTTTGTCGGTCTTAAAGATGCCGGGGATCCCGTAGAAGTGGCAAAGCGCTACAACGAAGAGGGTGCTGATGAGATCACCTTTTTAGATATTGGTGCCTCTCACGAAGGACGTGACACCATCGTCGATATTGTTGAAAAAGTGGCTAAAGAGGTCTTTATTCCCCTTACTGTCGGTGGCGGTATCCGTAAACTCGAAGACATCTATGCACTCCTAAATGTTGGCTGTGACAAAGTCAGCATCAACTCTGCTGCTATTAAACGTCCTGAATTCATCAATGAAGGCGCACAGCGTTTTGGTTCACAATGTATCGTTGTGGCTATCGATGTGAAAAAGACAGGAGACCACTACAATGTCTACCTTAACGGCGGACGTGTTGATACCGGCATTAATGCCCTTGACTGGGCCAAAGAGGCGGTTGACCGCGGAGCAGGGGAGATCTTGCTTACCTCGATGGACGCTGACGGTACCAAAGCCGGCTTTGACATCCCGATCACTGAGCAGATCAGTAAACTGGTCAATGTACCGATTATCGCCAGCGGCGGTGCAGGAACGATGGAGCACATCAAAGAGGTGTTTGAGCATGGTGCTGACGCCGCTCTTGCTGCCAGTATCTTTCACTACAAAGAGATCGACATCATGGATCTTAAACACTACCTTCATGACCATAAAATTCCGGTGAGACTGTAATGATCATCTGCGCAGGCAATAACGAAACATTCGATTTCGCCGTACCTATGGGGGTAGGGCTAGTCGAGATGGCGATGAACCTTACACGACTTTGTCTCTTCGATAAACCCGAGTTTCTGCTCTTTGTCGGGACAGCCGGTTCATACGGCAAACATGAGATCTTTGACATCGTAGAGTCTAAAACAGCGGCCAACATTGAGTTGGCATTTTTACAAAAAAAAGCATACACGCCGATAGACAACGTTGTTAGTACCCAAACAGACGGGACTAAAGACATTCTTGTAAACTCCTCGAACTACATCTCCACCGATGCTGAACTGGTCAAGAAGTTTTTGAACTTTGGTGTTGAGATAGAGAATATGGAGTTTTTCAGTGTGCTTCGTATTGCTCAGGAGTTTGACATCCCTGCCGGCGGTGTTTTTTGTGTTACCAATTACTGTAATGAGAATGCGCATGAGGATTTTTTGAAAAATCATGAGCAGGCGAAGGTGTTACTGACTGAGCATGTCAAAAGGCGTATCAAGGAGTTGACGGCTAAGTAGCCAACAATTCTCCTCGCTCTTTTCAGTCCAAACTTGATTTGGAATCTACACCTTTCTCTACGTTTTACCTTTTTAAATTACTTTATATCGCTAGTTATGCTACTTTTTTCTTTGCGTGCACAAAGAAACGCCTCCGACGATGTTTCACATAACGTCTCCGGTTCCAGTCCTAAAAAAGCAAAGCAGTTTGCTTTTTCTTAACGGCCTTCACCTAGCGGAAAAAAGAAAGTGCAATACCCTCCGGCACTATGAACTATTTATACGGGCAAACTTCCACTCTTCCGGGCTAATTGGCGGTTAGACGCCAATATTTGCTGGAACTTTCATTACCATAAACCTTTTCGACACTTGCAATTAACATACATCCAACAATACAAACAGGGATGAAAGCACCAGCTTTCACTTCAATTAATGCGTCACCGCTTAGCTCTTTTCGAAGCAACTGCAGAGTCGACTGTAGTGAAAGAATGACTGTTAAGAAAAAAAGGAAAAAGAAGAAGGAAGTTTTGAATTCCCGCCTTCACGGGAATGACAAGAGACTATCTAAAAGCCAAAAAAATCACCCCAAAATTTACTCTAAATTTTTCATACCCCCCAAAGCCCCCATGCGCTATGATTCAACTAATTAATTACGACGAGGTCAACCGTGTCAACAACAAAACCAACTATCCTAGATTACACCAAAAAAGATCTCGAAGCCCTCGTCAAACCCTCATTTAGAGCTAAACAGATCTATGGCTGGATCTATAACAGCTATGTTGACAGCTTTGATGAGATGAAAAATATCCCAAAAGCCCTGCGTGAAGAGCTGAATGAGAAGTTCATTCTCAATCCGCTCAAGATCTTACATAAAGAAGAGTCGACTGATGGCACCATCAAGTACCTCTTCGAGCTGCCTGACGGCAAGACGATGGAGACCGTATGGCTCAAGATGAAAGATGCCCAGTATGATGAAGATGGCAAGCTTCTGCACGAGTCAAGGCACACCGTCTGCGTCTCTACGCAAGTAGGGTGCAAAGTAGGGTGCAGCTTCTGTCTGACGGCCAAAGGCGGCTTTACACGCGACCTGACAGCCGGAGAGATCGTGGCGCAGGTGCTTAGTGTCAAAAAAGACAACGACCACGCCTCAAACCGCCGTGTCAACATTGTCTATATGGGAATGGGTGAGCCCCTCGACAATCTTGATAACCTGACACAAGCCATTAAGATCTTTAAAGAGGAAGATGGTCTTGCTATCTCGGGTAAACGCCAGACCGTCTCTACAAGCGGTATCAGTTCTAAGATCGACAAACTAGGGGAGGCTGACCTGGGCGTCCACATCGCTATCTCGCTGCACGCTGTTGATGATGACCTCAGAACAGAGCTGATCCCGATGAACAAAGCCTATAACATCCAATCCATCATCGATGCCGTCAAACGTTTTCCTATCGACACCCGAAAACGTGTCATGTTTGAATATTTGGTCATCAAAGGTAAAAATGACGACCTTCACTCTGCCAAACAGCTGGTGAAACTTCTTAGCGGCATTAAGGCAAAGGTCAACCTGATCTACTTTAACCCTTATCCAGGCTCAGACTACCAGCGTCCTAGCCGTGAAGATATGGTGTCCTTCCAAGAGTACCTTGTGAAACATGGTCTGCTCTGTACTATACGCGACTCAAAAGGGATTGATATCAGTGC
>JBATWM010000208.1:0-17401 GCA_049672605.1 Sulfurimonadaceae bacterium | reverse complement strand
GAACTGCGATACTAAAGGATACGTCCCCTGATCTTCAATGATCTCAGGACTCTGCCCCGCCCAGTTCACCTGTACGATCACCTGTGGCGGTGAGAGGTCAGGAAGAGCGTCAAGCGGCGTGTTTTTCATCGACCAGTAAGAGCCAAGGATTAAAAAAAGCGTCGCCATCAATACTAAAAATCGGTTTTTGATACTGAGTTCTATTAATTTTTCAATCATCAACTTACTCCTTAATACAGACCATTAATCTGGGCATCGGAGTCCATCATAAAGAGTGCATTATTGACGACTTCATTACCCTCGTTAAGACCGCTTTTAATGATGTAGGTGTTATTGTCAATTACTTCGACATCGACGACCTTTGGTTCATATTCACCCTCAAACTCTCCTACAACAAAGACGTAGAACTGACCGTTTTTACGAATAACGGCTGTTGTCGGAAGTGTAAGATAGCTTTTCGCCTTACTTCTAGCTTCAATCGTTGCATACATCCCTGGCATCAACGCACCATTTTTATTGTCTGCGATTAAACGCAGTGTTGCTGTTGCCTCTTTTGGATCTACCATAGGGTAGAGTTGCTCTTTTGTCGCCTTGATATTCTTCTCTAATCCAACAACGTGCACCGTAAAGTCATCTAACTTCTGATAGGAAAAAAGATCTTTTTGATAGACCTTGACCTCGACCCACACCTTGTCTAAACTGACGATGGTAAAGATCTTCTGTTTAGTACTAAACGAGCCCTTGTTGTTGACACTCTTTTCAAACAAGTAGCCACTCGCGGGTGCATAGACATAGGTATGATATGAGGGTTTACCACTCTTTTCAAGTGCTCTTATCTCACTCTCTGGAACCCCCAGGAGAAGCAGTTTCTCTTTGGAGCTCTGCACCATCGCTCTATTAGCACGCTGTTTGTCATAATTAATTGCATTGATGTAGTCCTCTTTTGCTTGAAGGACTTCGGGCGAATAGATCTTTGCCAGTTTTTGACCTTTTTTGACCTTTTGGTATATCTTATCTGCATAAAGCGTCACAATGTAACCGCCAAAACGCGGTACAACATCAAAGATACGCGACTCATCCGCCTTGACATACCCAAAGTTCTTTTGCGTGAACGCACGCTGCTGCTCTTTGACCTTTACCGTCTGAACATTAAAAAGCTGTTCAACCGTAACCTCTTTTGCCATCAGGGGCAAGGTCAGACTGAGTAGTAATAGTAATTGTCTCATTTTGTCTCTCCAATCAACGCACTCAATGCGGCTTGTGTTGTATTAAATCGTGCCGTTGCTTTGATGCGCTGTTCGTCTAGGGCCAGTTTCTGTTTCAGCAGGTCGATGTAGACAAAGAGGTCTTGTCCGTTTTTAACCGAGGCATTGGTCAGCTCAAACATATGTTCAAGCTGTGGCATACTCTCATCGTTAATGATCTTATAAATAGCATACGCATCTTCGAGTTGTGCATACTGTCCACCCAGCTTACCCTTCAAACGCTCCAAATAGTCTTGACTTTCCCAAGAAGCCGAAAGTGCGACCTTGCGAGCCGACTCTGTCTTGTCCCTCTCGCTTCCATAGATCGGCAGAGCCATCCCAAAACTGATGTTCATATAGTCTTGGTACTCTTGACGATAGTAGTATCCGACCTGAAGGTAGGGATCGACTTTCCCTTCAAGGTCTTTGACCTCGACCTCACTTTGAGCGACCTGCACTTGTGTCGCTTTTGCTTTGTACGCTTTGTTGTTGACTAATTGTGCGGCATAAAACGAGACCGCTTTTGGTTCCTGCACACTAAGGTCTATCTCTAGCTCTTCGATACTCTCACCCGCCAAATAACTCAATTTTGCAAAGAGCGCTTTGCGTCTGCTCTCATAACGACTGCTTTTGATCTTAAGCTGTGAAAGTGTCAGCTCCGCAGACATAATGCCCATATGACTGTTGCTGCGTGTTGCACTATAGGCCGTGTTGAGCTCAATGTTCTGTCTGGTCACTTCGATGTACTCTTGTATGATGTCGAGCTCTTCCTTGACTTCCCAGATAGCATACGCTGTTATCTTGATCTCTTCGACCAACTTCACCTTTGCCTCCTCAAGAGTCGAGGCAATAAAACGTTTTGTAGCTCTGCTTTTTTGCGTCGCTGCGTCACGTTTTCCAAAAGAGGGAAACTTCTGTTTGAGGCTAACACTTGTCGTCTGCATCGCTTCGCGCGATCGGTCGGTAACATCGTCAAACTGGATATCGTTGATGGCAAAAGAGATCTCGGGGTTGGCAAAATTTCGTGTTGCCGAGATCTGATAAGCTTCAGCATGGAGACGTTCCTCGATCGCTTGCAGAGAGTTATGTGAGGCCAATGTTTTTTCGATGATCGTATCCAGTGTTGCGGCACTTAGCAGCAGAGGCAAAAGTATCAAGAGTATATGTTTCATTGTCTATCCTAAATATTGACGGAAGTCTTTACCCGAATTTTCTTACCCGTTTCAGGTGTGATCAAGATATGGATCTGCCATGTTCCACCCATTGCAAAGTTGACATTAACTTTATATTTACCAGCACCAATAGATGTCGCTTCATTAACACTCTCCATCACCGGCATGCCGGGCATAGCAGGCATAAAAGCTTTTAGAGTCACTTTAGCCCCTTCAGACACTTTCTCTTTTAGTGTCAACATCAGCTCCAGATTGTTGTTGCCAACAACCAAAGGTTTTTCAGAAGTCATTAGCACCTTTGTCGTTTTAAACTTTGCCACCTTTTCAAAGCCTGCTCCGTTAAGTAGAGTCGTTGCTAAAATCGCCATAATAAAGATTCGAATAAATATTTTCATAATTTCTCCTTTTTAGATTGACTATAGTTTACTAATTGTTTGTGAGGGATTTGTGAGGAGTTTGTGAGTAGCAGACCTAAACATAACCAAACGACATAAGTTATAAATTTAACTTATTCTAGGTTATAAATTTAACTTATTCTGTGATAAAAATTTTATAAAATATATGTACTATATATACTATCAACACATAGGAGTGTGAAATGGTAAAGAATATAGTAATCAAAACTTTGATTGTAACTGGACTTGTAAGTGGTTTGAGCGCTGCTGATTATGACCTAAAAAGCAATATGCGCCAGATGTCTATGGAGATGCTTGCAGTACAGCAGGGTATTATGTCTAACAGTGATAAGGCAACACTCGATGCATTAAAACAATTTAAAAGCAGTGTTAATCACCTCTTGGGTGACGAAGACAGTATTACCAAACTAATGCCTGACAGTAAAAAAGCCAATGCCCCAATGGCAGTTAACAGTGCACATACCATCAATCAATACATGGATGAGATAAGTGCTGCCATCAACAATAAAAACTTGAATGATCTAGAGAAACATAGTAAGACACAAAAAGCTTTTATGAATATTCAAGGGCAGTGTTTCCACTGTCACAACCTTGCTAGAGACAGAAAGTAAACGTCCTTTCAACAGCTATTATCTTCTTACGTAACTGCATTAGTGCAGCTACGCACATCCCGTCATAAAGAGTACCTCTAAAGCTGGATTTATCTTGGCTATAATTACTTATGAAAATTTTACTCCTTGAAGATGACACTGTCTTAGCCGATATATTGGTTGATTATTTGCAAGAGAGCAATGAGGTGACACATACCTACAGTATGAAAGAGGCCTTGCGACTTTGTGATGAAGAAAAGTTCGATCTCTATATCTTCGATATCAATGTCCCCGATGGTGACGGCATAACACTGCTGAAAGAGCTTCGCGCCTTCCACGATGAGACCCCTGCCATCTTCATCACTGCCTTTCACGACACCAAGCATCTTACAGAGGCTTTTCAGTCAGGCGGTAACGACTTCATCAAAAAGCCTTTTGACCTCGAAGAGTTGACGATGCGCATCGACAACATCAAACGGCACTTTGGTCTCGATACACAGATCCAGCTGACGCAACTCCTTACCTTTGATTCGCAGACACATACCCTTCTCGAGCAGGACACACTGCACAAGCTAGCAGCAAAAGAGAGTGAATGCCTACACTATCTCTATAAAAACCGCAGCCGGGTAGTGAGTTCCGATGAGTTGTTACAAAACCTGTGGGCCTATGATGAGGCCCCCTCAGAAGACACAATTCGTACCTTGATAAAACAGCTCCGCAAGCTCATAGGCAAAGAGCATATCATCAACATCAGAGGCGAAGGATACCGTTTTGAATAACCTGGAAAAACGCTCGTTTTACTCCTTTTTGACCCTCTATATCGGCTCCTCCTTTCTCTTTTTGGCCTTAGCCGGTTATTGGTACTACACTGCCCAGAAAAATGCTCTGCAAAGCAGTAATTACTACCGGATACAGCACTTCAGTGACAAGGTCAGTTCCGCCATCATCAACAGCCATATGCGCGGTGGTGGTCTACATCTACCAGCGCCTCCGTCTGAAACAGAGTTTGCTCTCATCTCCATACAAGGTGATGTTGTTTATGGCGTTCTAAAACCAGAGATCAACATCTCTCACAATGCCTTTTTTGAAAAAGGCGGCTACTCTGTCTTGGTCTCCGACGCACCCCAAGAGCACCTCAACATCAAGTATGTCGTCGTTCAAAGCAACCACTACACCAAGCAGTTAGAAGCGCTGCAATCTGTCGTTATTGCCATGATGATCACTATCGCACTCGGCATTGTTTTAGTTGCCTGGATACTTTCAAAGATCTTTATGCGCCCCATCCACCAAAAAGTCGAGCAGATCGAACAGTTTGTCCAGGACATCTCTCACGAGCTCAACACCCCTATCACCGCACTGCAGATGAGTTCAAAACGCGCCTTGCAAAAAGGGGTCTATGATGAAAATATCCTCACCAACATCTCCATCAGTACCAAACAGCTCTACAGTATCTACCAGTCTCTGGCCTATCTCAACTTTTCGACACCGAAACAAGAACCACATATACTTAATCTAAAACCGATCTTAGAAGAGAGCATTGCCTATTATGACGAACTTAGCCATGCCAAAAGTATCACCTTCAACACGGACATAAATGATGCAACGCTTCTCATCACCGAAGATCGTACCAAACTTCTCTTCTCCAACTTCATCTCAAATGCCATCAAATACTCCATGCCGAACACCACCATCACCATCACCCTCAAAGAACACTTTTTCAGTATTCAAGATGAAGGTGTCGGTATTGACAGCAAAAAACTTGAAGATATATTTATAGCCTATGAGAGACGTTCAAACATTGCAGGCGGTTTTGGCATCGGACTGAGCATTGTTAAACAGATCTGTGATGAGTTTAAGATCGACATTGATGTTAAATCAATATTAGGTGAAGGTAGTTGTTTTTCACTTAAATGGTAAAACTTGATACCGCGACATTTAACTTTTTTTGGCCTCATTTGCTGCTTTTTCTCTAGCTTTGTCTTTTTTACTTTTGCCTTTGCCTTTGACAGGTGCCGGACCGCGCTCTTTTTTAGGGGCTTCCCCGGTTAGTTCAAACCCTGCTATCTGCTCTCGTTCAAGCTTGATTCCGCTTCGTTTCTCAATCAGTTTAAAATGATCCATCTCTTCATACCCAACAAACGAAACCGCTGTTCCCGACTTGCCGGCTCTTCCTGTCCGTCCTATGCGGTGGATGTAATCCGCCGGAGAACGAGGAAGGTCAAAGTTGACAACACAGGTGATGTCATCAATGTCCAAGCCACGTGCCGCGATGTCGGTGGCAAAAAGAACCCGAATCTTTTTCGCCTTGAACTGATCTAGTGTGTAGTTGCGTTCTTCTTGATCCAGATCACCGTGAAACGATTGTGCTGAAAGACCGTACTTCTTGAACTTCATCGCAATATTATCGGTAGCGCGCCTGTTCGCCATAAATACCAGTACCTGTTCCCACTTCTCTGTTTCAAGCAGATGTCTAAGCAAGGGACCGCGATTTTCACGATTGACCTCTATGACGCGTTGTGTAATGCTCTCAACCGTCGCTTCTTCGTGTTCAATGGTGACTTCGACGGCTTCTTGCGTGATCTTTGCAGCGATGTCGAGTATTTTTTGGGGATACGTAGCAGAGAACATGAGGTTTTGACGCTGCTTTGGTATGGATTCCAAGACAAGGTCAAGCTCTTCGGAAAACCCGAGGTTGAGCATCTTGTCTGCTTCATCCAGTACCAAAAACTCAAGATGAGAGAGGTTCATCTGCTTTTTGTTAAGTACATCCAAGAACCGTCCCGATGTGGCCACCAGGATGTCACACCCCTGCTGGATCGCATAAAGCTGATCGCCAATACTCTCTCCACCAATGACACTGACAACCTTTGGCTTAGTCTCCAAGTACTTACCAAAGGTATTAAAGGCTTCAGCCACCTGAAGTGTCAACTCACGAGTCGGTGTCAGCACCAATGCCTTTATCTTCGCCTTGCCTTCACCACGGCGTTGAGACAATAACTCCAGGATCGGTAGGACAAAACTGCCACTTTTACCGCTCCCTGTCTGCGCTCTGGCCATAATGTCTTGCTCTTTTAGAACAAGAGGAATGACCTTCTCTTGAATAGGTGTCGGCTGAGTGTAATTCGCGTCTTGTAGTGCCCGCAGTATCTGCGAGGATAGACCTAACTTGCTAAATGGCATTTTTCACCTTACTTTTTCATATGTTTAGAACGTGTTGATGTCATAGAGAGGCTCTTCCAGACATGCATACCGCCACGATACCACTTCAACTTCTCCACCGGATAACCGATCTTCAAATATCCGCGTATCGCTGCCGGCGACTGTCCACACCAGGGGCCGTTACAAAAGAGCAGTATCGTTTTTGCCTTGGAAAAATCATACGTGCCATCTTTATTGGTCACAACATGAAGCTCTTCCAACATAAACTCAAACTCATCCGGGTATTTTTCAGGATTTTTCACCATCGAGAACCAGTAGTTGACCGCACCGGGAATCGTGTCATACTCATACCAGTAATGTCCGCGAGAGTCAATAAGGATAAGCTCTTTGTCTGTTGCCATCTCTTTGATGAAGTTAAGTACCTCTAACTCACCGTAACTCTCTATCCCCTCTGCCATATGCATCGGTGAGAGTTTTCCAACTGTTTGAACCAACGTGCCTTTACACTGCTGAGGGACAGACGCAGCAGCGTAGTTCCCTTCCCATACTGTTGCATTGGTCACTTTTAGCTCAAAACACTCTTTAGGAATGTCACGTTCGAGGTGGTACTTCACCCCATTTTTATGGGTACTGTCCACACCCGTATACTGTAGAACCGAATGGTCTTGCGCTTGTAAAGCCAGTGTCGCTATCAGTAGATAAAATATTTTAATCATGGTCATTCTCACTTTCGTGTTCTAATCATCTGTTAAAGGCGCGATATTGATCTGCTTACCTTTTTTATAACGTTTCATATACTCTACAATCATACCATGAAAAAGAGCAAGGTCATGGTGCAGGTCATCACTTTTGAAACCACCAACGCACCACGACTGAAGATCTTCATACACGTCAAACTCTCGTCCTAAGGCCTGCAGGAGCTGCTGCGTATATTTATCAACGACCATCACCTCGCGCCTGCATCCATAACAGAGAATAGCATCTGCGCTCTCCGGACCTATACCGCGTTGAGAGAGCAGCCACTCCCTGCTTACTTCGTCTTGGAAACGTTCAAAGTCGCCAAAGTCACTGATGATGTTTTGACAAAGGGTCTGAATATTTTTTGATTTTGCTTTATGAAATCCGCTTGGTCGAACAGACTCTAAAAGCAGTTCCATCTCTACTTCCGCTAAATCCTCAAGTGTGATGATCTGATTGGTTCGCAGGTTTTCAAGTGAGACTTCAACTCGTGTCCACTGTGTGTTTTGCGTCAAAATGGTACCGACCAGCACCTCAAACGTGTAGGCATTCGGCCACCAATGTTCGGGTGAGTCTTCTAAAAGATCGAGCTTTTGCAGTGCCAAGAAAAGGTCATAACCACTGTCGATCATGACTCCAGCCACGCCTCGCTCTCTAAACGCCTGCCATCATCAAAGATCTTCAGTTTTTTGGCACGCACACACTTGCCCTCTTCGAGGTTCATAATGGCGATCTGCAAGATTTTTTTACATTTGTCAGGGACATTAAAATGGCCGCCGATGCCCGTCAGAAATTTTTGAAGCGGTACTTTTGCCTCCATACCGATGACATTGTCCCGACATCCTGTTAAACCGATGTCACTCATATAGGCAGTACCCTGTGCTATCTGGAAGTCATCTGTTCCTACATGCGTATGGGTTCCGATGATCGCGCTCACCTCGCCTTGAAACATCATCATCATGGCACGTTTTTCACTGCTCGCTTCAGCATGAATATCCATAAAGATCGCTTCTGCACCCTCTTCTTTTAGCGCTTCGACAGCCTTTTGAGCGCAGATAAACGGGTTGTCTACCATCGGCATGGTGTAGTGTCCCATGACATTGACAACCCCCAGTTTAGTGCCCTCTACCTCATACATCTTTACACCTGTCCCCGGCATCGCATCAGGATAGTTATGCGGACGAAGCAGCTCCATGGTCTCAAACAGAGGCGCGATCTCTTTTTTGTCAAAAGAGTGGTTCCCACCTGTCATTACATCAATACCGGCACTGAAAAGCTCGTGTGCATTTTTAGTGGTCAACCCAAAGCCATGCGAGGCATTTTCATAGTTGGCAACAACAAAGTCGACACCAAACTCTGCACGCAGCTTTTTAAGATGCTCTTTGACCATGCTTCGACCCGGACGGCCGACGATATCGCCGATAAATGCTAGTGTTAATTTTTTACGACTCGGCATTTAGTGCCTCCCTATGTTGAGCTGTTGAGCTGTCGGCTCTAATCATAGCCGTATTGTATCGATTGGAGAATTAAACTCTAATCGATTGGCAGCTTAGGTAACGGATACACGCGATGTCATAGAGATATTGACAGATAAAACCGCTTTATTACTCGTAATAAAAGAATGTATTCAGTAGAGTTTTTTTAATAATAAGGAAAAAAATGTCATGCATGGCTATCGCCTCTCTGATCACAGCTCTCCTAGACAACGCTGTTTGAACAACTTTAATACTATGTAGTATGTTCGAAATACTCAAAAAGATAAGGGTATAGAGGTCCTCAAGCGAGCATCTATGCCGTGGCGATTGCCGAGAAAGATATAGGTGAAGCCATAAAGATCTTAGAAGACTCTTTAAAACGCCACAGCGGAGACACAGCCACCTTAAATGCTTTAGTGTATTACAATTCCAAAAAAGGAAATACGCAGATGGAACTGTTGTATAAACAAAAACTTGACAATACCTTTAAAATCAATATGCAGTAAGACTATTTATAAGTTAGGTTTATAGTTCGATAATAATTTTTTAAGTTTATCTATGATACTTTTTATGTAACTGCGATACCAAAAAGGATTAACATGTTGAAAAAAGTTCTCATAGGCCTAATAGGTTCAAGTATCTTGGCTGTTTCAGCCTTACATGCTGCAAAAAAACCAAATATTCTGGTGATGTGGGGTGATGATGTAGGTTATTATAATTCCAGTGCTTACAACCAAGGTATGATGGGGTACAAAACACCCAATATCGACTCCATCGCAAAAGAAGGTGCGCTATTTACAGATATGTATGCTCAACAGTCATGTACAGCTGGGCGTGCTGCTTTTATTTTAGGACAACATCCCTTTAGAACAGGTCTTTTGACCATTGGTATGCCAGGTTCTGAACAAGGTATTCCTGAGTGGACGCCGACTACGGGAGATTTGCTTAAAGAGCAAGGCTATGCGACGGGACAATTTGGTAAAAACCATTTGGGTGACCGTGATAAACATCTGCCGACCGCACACGGTTTTGATGAGTTCTTTGGAAACCTCTACCATTTGAATGCAGAAGAAGAACCGGAAACATATTATTATCCAAAAGATCCTGAGTTTCATAAAAAGTATGGCCCTCGCGGGGTTATCCACTCTTATGCAGGTGGTAAGATCGAAGATACAGGTCCGTTGACGAGAAAGCGTATGGAAACAGTGGATTATGAGTTTGGCGATGCGGCAAAAGCATTTATGAGTAAGTCAGTCAAAGAGAAAAAACCTTTCTTCGTGTGGATGAATTTTACGCGTATGCATGTATGGACGCGCTTACAGAAAAAGTATCAAGGTGTCACCGGTATCAGTCTTTATGCAGATGGCATGAGAGAGCTTGATGACATGGTCGGTGATATGATCAAGTATGTGGATAAACTAGGTGTTACTGATAACACTATCATTGTCTTTTCAACGGATAACGGTGCTGAAAAATTCACCTGGCCTGATGGTGGTGCCACTCCGTTTCATGGAGAAAAAGGTACAACATGGGAAGGCGGTATGAGAGTGCCTCAAATGGTAAAATGGCCAGGCACTATCAAGCCGGGTACTATCTATAATGACATTATGTCTCAGGAAGACTGGATGCCTACGCTGCTTGCAGCCGCAGGTGTACCTGATGTGAAAGAAAAGCTGGCTTCTAAAGATGGTTATAAAGCCAATGGTAAAAACTTTAGAGTACACCTAGATGGGTATAACTTTAAGCCGTATTTTGAAGGTAAGGCAGAAAAAGGTCCTCGTAGCGAGATTATGTATTTTGCTGCCAGCGGGATGCTAAATGCTCTTCGTGTTGATGACTGGAAAGTCTCATTTGCAATTGAAGAAGGTAGCATTAATAAAGCTTATCGCAAAACTCCGGCTTGGCCTGTTATCACTAATCTCAGAGCCGATCCGTTTGAGAGTGCGTCTCGCGAGTCAGACATGTATCTTAGATGGTATGCGGACAATATGTGGGTGATGGTGCCGGCACAAGGGTATGTACAGAGATTTATAGGTTCAATTGAAGGCTACCCTTTCCAAGCAGGCAGTTCACTTAGTGCAAGTGGCATTGGATATGGTTCTTTGGAAACAGCAGCGGCTATGAAGGCTCTTAATGAAGCTATGTCAGGTGCTCGCAACTAATATATACCTCTTTTAGGCAAGATCAAAGCTGTCTAAAACAAACAAGTTTCATTCTTTGGATGAAGCTTGTTCTTTCACTATTGATCATAAAAGATCAAGGATTTAACTATGAAACAGATAGTCATGATGGCCTGTATTGCAGGTCTAAGTACGCTTCTTACAGGTGACGATCTGCGTAGTGCAGCTCAAAATCCCATTAGTAGCTTAATCAGTTTGCCTTTTCAGTTTAGTTTCGACAATGGTGCAGACAATGGGAATGCAAATATTCTCAATGTTCAACCTGTTTATCCTGTGACTTATGGCGAGTGGAATTATGTTAATCGTTTAATTGTACCGCTAATAGATTCTCCAGGCGGCCTGCCCGGAATAGCTACTAATCCAAGCTCAGAGCCCGGACCACGGGAGCGGGGATTAGGTGATGTAAACTACTCACTCTTTCTCTCTCCGACTAAGGTTGGCTCTATCATATGGGGAGCCGGTTTTTCAGTTTCAATGCCAACGGCCACCTCGGACTCTTTAGGAAGCGGAAAATGGAGTACGGGACCAACAGCTGTTTTACTGACTCAGACATCATGGGGATCCTTAGGCGCTCTTTTTCGTCAGATCTGGTCAGTTGCCGGTGAATCAGATAGAGCAGATGTTAGTCAGTTCCTTTTTGAACCTTTTTTTAATTATAATTTAAAAGATGGCTGGTATCTCACT
Source organism: Sulfurimonadaceae bacterium (assembly GCA_049672605.1). Taxonomy (GTDB): domain Bacteria; phylum Campylobacterota; class Campylobacteria; order Campylobacterales; family Sulfurimonadaceae; genus Sulfonitrofixus. Next base: position 5,743 of record JBATWM010000208.1, on the reverse strand, counting down.
TCGGATATGGTATGGTCAGCTAATTGGGAAGCTGACTCTGGAAATGAATGGACAATTCCTGTTGGTGGCGGTGTTGGAAAGATGTTTAAGATAGGTGATCAAGCTGTCAACTCTAAACTAGAGGCTTACGCGAATGCCGTTCAGCCCGATGGTGCGCCGGACTGGTCGATACGCTACACCTTTCAGTTGCTCTTTCCAAAATAAGATAAAGGGATAATAATGAAACTATTTACAATACTTATTCTTTTAAGCATTACTCTTTTTGCTAACACTTTAGACCCACTTTCATCTTGGAATCAGAGTGTTACCAAGCAATCAATCATCAACTTTGTTGAAAATTCGAAAAACCCGCAAAGTCCTGATTTTATACCAGTTGTTGACCGTATTGCCGTTTTTGATAATGATGGTACGCTCTGGAGTGAACAGCCTGCTTACTTCCAACTTTTCTTTGCGATGGACAGAGTCAAAGCTTTGGCTCCACAGCACCCTGAGTGGAAAACACAAGAGCCATTTAAATCAGTACTCGAAAATGATATGAAAGGCGTTATAAAAAGTGGTGAACACGGACTATTAGAACTTGTAATGGCTACACATGCAGGTATGAGTGACGAAGAGTTTGACGCTATTGTCATAGAGTGGATAAACTCTGCAAAACATCCGCGTTTTAATCGTTTATATAAAGAGCTAGTTTATCAGCCAATGCTTGAACTTTTAGAGTATCTTCGCTCAAATGAGTTTAAAACATTTATAGTCTCAGGTGGAGGTATAGACTTTATGCGTCCTTTCGTGTCTAAAGTATATGGAATTCCTTCGGAACAGATTATCGGCTCAACTGTCGCGGTAAAGTATGAAAATGGAAAAATAATCAGGCTTCCAAAATTAAATACCTACACCGACAAAGCTGGAAAACCTGTATGCATACACTATCACATAGGCAAACGCCCAGTAGCCGCATTTGGAAACTCCGATGGTGATTTTGCGATGATGGAATATACTGAGGCGAATAAGCATTACAAGACGCTCCAACTCTATGTGCATCATACTGATGAGAAACGCGAATGGGCATATGATAGAAAATCACATATCGGCAAACTCAACAAAGGTCTAGACTATGCTAAAGAACATAGTTGGACCGTTGTTGATATGAAAACAGAGTGGAAGGTTATCTATCCTTTTCAAAAAAATAAATAAATGAGTAAAAGTATATATAAACTAACATTTTTGTAATACAACTAGCTAAGGAAAATATTAAATGAAAAAGCTATTAAACCAACTGCCCTTCATTGCCCGACATAGAGAAGGTGAAATGTACAAACTAATTAACCAAGCAATGGTTAGGCAAATTGGAGAAAAATTGATATGAGTGAACTTACAGGCACGCCGGAAAGTCCCGTTGCAAGAGGACGCTTGCAGTTGGGGATTGCACTATTCGTACTCAGTATCGTATTGCCACTGGCGGGTGTCCCCGTGGTGGTGTCACTCGGCCTTTCGGCAGAGATGATTGCCACGGTCTCAGCTTCTCTTCTGGTGGGTGCAGAAGTCTTGGGCGTCGCTGCAGTTGCGGTTATGGGTAAGAGCGGTTATATGTATCTTAAGAACAGCGTATTCAGATTTCTCAAACGGGTCGGACCACCCAAAGAGGTTAGCCGACGTCGCTACACCATAGGGCTCATCATGTTCTGTGTGCCGATCCTGTTCAGCTGGATATCGCCTTATGCATCTATATGGATTCCTGTTGTAACGACTTACCCACTCCCTTTCGCCATTGGCGGTGATTTTCTACTTCTCACGAGCCTATTTGTGCTTGGAGGAAATTTCTGGGATAAGGTTCGCTCGTTGTTTCTCTACGATGCGTGAGCTTGCCTTCGCACTCCATCCGATTGCACCTATCGGTGGAGTAATGAACAAAGCTGAGTCAGTCACGCTTTTAAAGCTTGCTCGTACTAACAAATTTTTAACATTGCAAAATATAAAGGAGATTTCATGGAAGTATCTACCTCGCTTTTAGTCGCATTAATGTTTGTCACACTCTTGTCAATGGGGATTGGAAATGCCGTCAACGCCTTCTCGACAATTGTGGAAAAAGGAAAAGATTCAGGGTATGGAAAGCTGCAGATAGCTTGGCTTGGGCTTCTTCTTCTTTCATACTTCAATATGTTTTGGCATGTAATCGATCTTCTTTCAGTAAATAAATGGGGGTTCCCGGGCTTTTTGTATATGATGTCAGGACCGATCTTGATCTATTTTGCAACGTCTATCATCATTGCATCAAAAAGTGAAGATAAAACGAATAAAACGCCTTTAAAACCTCGTTTTTTTGCTGTTTTTGCCCTTTTTCAAGGCTGGATTATCACAGTAGATTATATGCTTGGAAAAAGCATACTTGAAAACAGTATGCTAAATATTGTCATGATACTTATCGCTCTTGTCTTGATGCGTAAACCAGATGAAACGATCCACCGTTATGGATTGATAGCAAGTTGGGGAGTTGTAGGTCTGGCTGTTGTGCTAAGAGGTCTTGGCGTATTGGGTTGAAAACAGTATGTATCTAACGTGGGGCTATTTTGAAAGCCCTATGAGTACAGTTGAATATTCAACTAGTCTACTGTGTATTGCAGTTTCTGACACTCCCCGCTTAAGGTCAAGAACGTCGAGTGTTTACAATACCTTCGGTTTTGCATTACGCAGGTAGTACAGAACCTCTTTTATGATGTCGTCATCATCTTTGCTTGCCGCTTTCAAAGACTCTTTGGAGCCGTTAGTATACTCAACAGTGATGTTTTGTCCGTAGTTCATGATCTTGAGTATCTTCTTCTCAACAGAGAGGAGTTTGATGACCATCAGTTCGAAGAACTGCTTGGTCGGATCATCGAGTTTACCAAAACGGTCAATCGCCTCTTCTTCGATCTCATAGATCTCAGTCGGCTCTTCACACTGAGACAGACGACGGTAAAGCTCAAGTCTAAGCCTGTCTTCTTGCACCACCTCATCAGAGATATACGCTGAGATAGCCAGTTTAATGTCAACTTTGGCACGTGCTTTGTCTTGTGTATTACTCAACTCTTTGATGGCATCTTCGAGCATCTTAAGATAGAGCGAATAACCGATGTTCTTAATGTGACCGCTCTGGGCATCACCCACCAGATTACCGCCGCCGCGGATCTCAAGATCGTGAAAGGCCAAGATAGAACCACTCCCCAAAAAGCTGTTCGACTCCAAGGCGACAAGACGTTTTTTCGCCTCATCCGTCAAGTTATCTTTATTGTCAACAATAAAATAGGCAAAGCCTTCCGTGTGACCACGTCCGACACGACCGCGAAGCTGATGCAGGTCGGCGATGCCGAAACGGTCTGCACCATCGACCAGCATGGTGTTGACCTGCGGCATATGGATACCGGACTCAATAATAGAGGTCGCAAGCATAATGTCATACTTACCCTCTTCGAAGTCAATCAGGGCTTTTTCAGTCTCAGCAGCAGAGACCTGTGAGTGCAGCATCAAGATACGCAGTTCAGGCAGCAGTTTTTTTAGTTCGCCCTCTTTGATCGGCATCATCTTAATGTTATTAAAGACGTAGAAGACCTGTCCGCCGCGGCGAAGTTCACGTAAAATGACCTCTTTTACAAGTTTCTCATCATAGGCTTTTACAAAGGTCCGCACACCCTGTCGCTCACTTGGAGGCGTTAACAACTGACTCATTGTCTTAATAGAACTCAGTGCCTGGTTCAGTGAACGCGGGATCGGTGTCGCACTCATAGAGAGCAGATGCACCTCTTCGTAAATCTGTTTTAACTTCTCTTTCTGTTTGACGCCGAACTTGTGCTCTTCATCGATGATGACCAGTCCAAGATTTTTAAACTCCACACCAAACAGAGCATGGGTACCGACCACCGTGTCGATCGTGCCCTCTTTAAGACCTTGTATCGTCGCTTTTTTCATCTTTGGTGTCGAGAAACGGTCAAGTTTTGCTACTCTGATACCGAGGTCGTTAAAACGCTCTTCAAGAGAGTGAAAGTGCTGAGAGCTCAACAGTGTTGTCGGTACGATCATCGCTGACTGGAAGCCTGCTTTTTTGGTTGCGAAGATAGCATTCATCGCCACCTCTGTTTTACCAAAACCGACGTCACCGCTTAAGAGCCTGTCCATGATGTGACCGGAACTCACCTCATCCAGGATCTCTTGTATGGACTGTGATTGATCGGCCGTATACTCAAAGCCGGCAAGCTTTTGAAAGTTTTTGACCTCTTCTTTGTCCACGCTGATAGTCGGTGCTTTAATAAGAGCGCGGGAGGCTGCGGTATTGATAATTTCAGAAGCGATCTCGAAAAGACGTTTTTTGACCTTCTCTTTCAGACGGCCGAAGCTTCCTTTTCCAAGCTTGTCGAGAACAGGCAGGGCACCGCCCGCTGCCATATAACGGTCGATCGTCTCCAGGTTCTCAACCGGAAGCAAGACCCTGTCCTCACCCTGATACTTGATGGTCACAAAGTCTTTGACCCCGCCAAGTATCTCGGCCTGTTCGATGCCCTCAAAAATACCTACCCCGTAATCCTCATGAACAACGTAGTCACCTTTTTTAAGGTCATCAAGGATGATATTGCTTTTACGGCGGCGGCGCTTGGCAACCGGTTTGTTAAGTGAGATAACGATCTCTTTGTCACTGATGATGTTGAGGATGATAGGAGAAAAGACAAGATTGACACCTGTTGTGTCAAAGACCTCGGCCTGCTTGATCTGCGCTTCATTCGAGGCTATGATCGTCACGGCCTTGCCTTTATGCACAGAGAGAAGTGTCGGCACATTGGTAACCGCCAGCTCTTTACAGTGCTGCTCTTCCGCCATCACCTCAATGTCAAATTTCTCACGGATGACCTGAGGTTCGTTGACGATGTAGACCTCATCCAGAAGGTCGTCCATGTTCTTAATAAAAAGAGCCTTTTTATCATCGATGAACGAACTGGCCAGATCGTCAAGATACCAAAACCCGAGAGAAGCGTTATCTTTTACAAAACTGTCGCTCTCGCTCTCTTGCACCTTCTGCTCCATCGTCTCATACTGTTTCTCATCCAGAGCATAAAAAGCCGGTGCGATCTCGATCATATCGAGAGCTTCACCGATGGTACGCTGCTTCTCCAAGGTGAACTGTTTTATCTCTTCGATCTCTTCATCAAAGAGTGAGATGCGGTAGGGGTTTTCAGAGTTTGGGGTAAAGATATCGATGATATCGCCGCGAAAAGAGATCTCGCCTTCGACCTGAACCATGTCCACAAAGCTATAACCCCAAAAGAGCATCTTCTCTTTAAAGGCTTTTAAATCAAGGGTCTCAGCATATTCGATACTGAATGTCTCTAGAAGTTCTCTCTTAGGAAGGGGAAACAGAAGCGTTTTTAGCGGTGAGATAATGAGGGGTTGCATGTCCGCTTCATAATAGAGCCGCATTGCTCGAAAAAGTTCCTGAATCTCCTCTTTAAAGGGACGTAGATCGTCTTCGTAACGTGCTCGAAAATCTGGAAAGACAATCACATCACGTCTGAAAAACTTGGCCACATCGACGAGGGCTTGGCTCTCTTTCTCATCCTCACAGATAAGGAGTTGAAGATCATTAATAGTTTGGTTTCTAAACTGTTCAAACAGACGACTTTGAGGCATTATTCTTCTCTAATAGGTAGCTAAAATTTAATAGTGACATTGTACCAAAGCTTCAGAGCTATTACCGTTTTATAGTCAATCCATAAGCTCAGTT
>JBATWM010000207.1:0-14896 GCA_049672605.1 Sulfurimonadaceae bacterium | reverse complement strand
TCCTCTTAAGCTCTTGATACAAGTCATAGAACTCCTTTCACGTTTTTTATATACTATAGAGATATTTGAAAAGGTATGCCCATGGATTTTACGCAGCCGATTGAGATCGCCAAAAATATTTACTGGGTCGGTAAGTACCTTGAAAATGATCCATTTCAGTGTCATCCCTATTTTATTGAAAACGGCAACGAATCCATTCTGATCGATCCGGGCTCCATGTTGGAGTTTGATGCGGTTGTAAAAAAGATCAATGCCATCAGCTCGATGCGCTCTATCAAGTACATTGTCCTGCACCACCAAGACCCCGACCTTGCCGCGGCAGTGCCGCAGATGGAAGAGCTCATAAATCGAGACGACCTGCTTGTGGTGACCCATAGCCGGATGGTACCTTTGGTAAAGCACTACATGATAACATCAGACTATTATGAGATAGATAGACAGGAGTTCAAACTTCATGCCGGAGAGCTGCACCTGCAATTTTTCACGACCCCTTATTGTCACTCTCCGGGCGCTTTTGTTTCGTATGAGCCAGTGACGAAGACCCTCTTTTCAGGCGATATCTTTGGCGGTATTGAAGAGTCTTGGGAATTTTATGCCAAAGATGATTATTTTGAAAAAGCCAAGCAGTTTCATGCGGAGTATATGCCCAGTAAGGATATCTTTAATTATGCCCTCTCAAAGATAGAGGTTTTAGATCTTAACCTCATAGCACCCCAGCACGGCTCTATTATCGAGAAAGAGCGGATAGCTCCTCTGATCAGACAGATGAAGGCACTTGAGTGTGGTCTCTATATCGAAGAGGGGTATCATGATCAACTCATCGACACGATTGATGCCCTAAAGAGAAAAGATATCGCACTTTTGGAGTCATTGAGCCATTTCCAGATCTTGATGGATACGATGCATGAGGCGGTGATCGTCTCTGCAGAGGACAACACGATCATCGATCTCAATGTGGCGACTGAACATATCTTTGAGTACGAAAAGCCGGAGTTTATGAAGAGAAAACTGCCTGACATTGTCTCTGCAAGCTCTTTGGAGCTTTTTCAAAAAGCGCTGCGAATGGATCAGATCGATCCGTTTGAGGTGACACTTACCCGTCAAGACGGCACGGAGTTCCCCGCATTAGTCGGCGGACGTAACAGCTACCGGGATAATCTTCCCGTACGAATCACGACGGTTATCGACTTGAGTGAGTTGAAAGAGAAAGAAGCCCTTCTGTTTCAAAAAGCGAAGATGGCAGATATGGGGGAGATGATCGGCAACATTGCCCATCAATGGCGTCAACCTCTCTCAATGATCAATATGATAATCGCTGTGTTAAAAGAGAAAAGTGCACGGCAAATGTTGGAAGATGAAGAGCTTGGCGCAAAGCTCAGTGAGGTGGAAAAAAGTATTCAGTACATGTCGGGAACAATGGATGACTTTATGAGTTTTTATCGTCCAAACAAGCAAAAAGAGGATTTTTGTGTCTCTCATGCTGTTGAAAGAGCATTAGAGGTCATCACTCCCGATCTGACTGAGAGAGGTATTGCGCTGCAGTTTGAACCCAAGTATGAATACTATGTCCATGGCTACATCAACGAATACACACAGGTCTTAGTCTCTATCTTAACGAATGCGAAAGATCTTTTGATCCATAGAAAGGTAGAATCCGCCTACATAAAGATCGATATATTTGAAAAAAATGGGCGTGTTGTACTTGAGGTCAGTGACAATGCAGGTGGGATGAAAGAGAAGAATCTTCATCGTGTCTTTGAGCCATACTTCACTACAAAACATAAGTCATCAGGAACAGGGTTGGGCTTGTATATCTCTAAAATGATCATCGAAAACAGTATGAATGGAACACTGCGCGGTGAAAACATGAAAGAGGGTGCTAAGTTCAGCATTGAGATGGAAAGAGTGGTGCCAAATGAGTGAAAAGATCAGTGATATTTCAGTTTTAGTAGCGGAAGATGAGAAACAGATATTAGACCCCATGGTAGAGTATCTGCAACTCTTTTTTGAGCATGTATATAGAGCCAGAGAGGGGCTAAGTGCGTATAGGATCTATGAAAGTAAAAAGCCTGACATTATTATCTCCGACATTCATATGCCCCATTTGGATGGGCTCTCTATGATCGAGAAGATACGTAAAAAAGACAAACAGACAAAGATCATTATCATGAGTGCACATTCCGAGAAAGAGAAGCTGATGCAGGCGATAGAGCTGCATTTGGTCAAGTACCTGATAAAACCGGTTCAAAGTGATCTTCTAAAAGAGCTACTTCTTTCGTTGGTTGATGAACTGCGTCAAGAGTCAGATCGTGTTGATCTGAAAGAGGGCTATTTTTGGGACAGCTCTAAAAAGTTGCTGTTTAACAGAGGTGGCGAGGTCGCGTTAAAAGAGAGAGAAAAAAAAGTGCTTGATCTGCTCTGTACGCATGCCAATCAAACGGTCTCAGTCTTTGATATCTATAATCATCTGTATGAGGATCAGCCCGAAAGAGACTTCTCCTCAAACTCTATCACCTCTTTGATAAAGCGTATTCGTCCTAAATTGCCTGCTGACACGATCTCTACTGTTTATGGCGTAGGCTATATTTTATATACAAAATAAAAATTGACAGTTTTTGACAGATTCTTTTTCTATAATTTCTGCAGAGGTGTCCTTTTAAGATTCAAAGCCTTAAGACAACGACGAAATTCCTTTCGCACCTCTGAACTACAAACTTCCTTTTAAAACTTCTATTAAAGATAAAAACCCATATAAATTTTCTACTGCATGATTTGATTAAATATATTTCTGTTTTGACAACATTTGACAGATTCTTTTTCTAAACTGCTATCAGGGGTGCAAAAAGAGATATTAATACACCAATGTAAACATACTCTTTAGTTACGATTCAAAGCCTTAAGAACACTACGATCTGACTTTTGCATCTCCTACATTAAACAAAAACTCCACTCTAAATTTATTACAACACTAACCAAAATCAAATAAACACTTTTTCCAAATTTATCCGATGAATTGACACGGTTTGACAGTATCTTTTTTTATACTTAGATGACAGGAGAGTTGATATGTTAGAAGAGATACTGAAAAGAGATGGAAAGAGTGAAGAGTTTGTTCCTTATAAGATAGAAGATGCCATCAAAAAAGCATTTAAAAGTGAAAATATTGCTTATGATAATAGTGTCTTTTTTCGGGTTATAGATAAACTAAAACCAAAACGTATGGCTGCAGTCGAGGACATACAGGATCTGATCGAAAAAGAGCTTTATAAAGCACGCTATTTTGACGTGATGAAATCCTTTATGCTTTATCGTCTGATGCATAAGATGAAACGTGAACATACATACGGGTTTAATGAAGATACGACCTATATCAATGCGGTTCAGACCATAGAAGAGTATATCAATGGAACAGATTGGCGTATTAAAGCCAATTCAAACACAGGCTACTCCAATGCAGGTCTGGTCAACAACAGTGCGGGAAAGGTGATCGCTAATTACTGGCTGGACAAGATCTACTCCAAAGAGGAGGGCTACTCCCATCGAAACGGGGACTATCACATCCATGATCTGGATTGTCTGACCGGATACTGCGCGGGATGGAGTCTGCGTGTTCTGCTTGATGAAGGTTTTAACGGGGTGAGGGGACGTGTTGAGTCGGATGCACCTTCACATCTAAGAGAAGCACTTGGGCAGATGGCGAACTTCTTGGGGATCTTACAAAGCGAGTGGGCAGGGGCGCAAGCTTTTAGCTCATTCGACACCTATCTTGCACCGTACCTCTTTAAAGATAAGCTGACTTATTCAGAGACTAAAAAAGCGATACGAAGCTTTATCTACAACTTGAATGTTCCTGCCCGCTGGGGACAGAGCCCTTTTACAAACATCACTATTGACTGGACTGTGCCGGACGACTTGAAAGATCAGACCCCGACTAGAAACCAGAAACACATTTTCAGTGATCTGGATGATCCGGAGTTGTTATTGAAAGCCTTTGAAAGAGGGGCAGAGAGCTTTACACAGATGACCTATAAACATTTCCAAAAAGAGATGAATGTCATTAACAGAGCCTTTTATGAGGTGATGACGGAAGGCGATAGAAACGGTCAGCCCTTTACCTTTCCTATTCCTACGGTCAATATTACGGAAGATTTTGACTGGTATGGCGAGAATACGGACATACTGTTTGAAAACAGTGCCAAGATCGGATCATCTTACTTTCAGAACTTCATCGGAAGCCAATATCTGCGCAACGAAGAGGGCACGTTAGTTGAAAACCCGGAGGCTTATAAACCGGGACATGTGCGAAGTATGTGCTGCCGTCTGCAGCTTGATCTTAGAGAGCTGCTTAAACGCGGCGGTGGTCTCTTTGGCTCAGCTGAGATGACAGGGAGCATCGGTGTTGTCACCATCAACATGGCACGCTTGGGTTATGTGTATGCAGGTGATAAAAAATCACTCTACAGTGAGCTTGACAGATTGATGGAGTTAGCCAAGTCCACACTGGAGAAAAAACGCGTCTTTATTCAGCAGATGTACGATCGTGGACTCTTCCCTTACACTGCACGCTACCTGCCGGGCTTTAACAACCACTTCTCTACCATTGGCGTCAATGGGATCAATGAGATGATAAGAAACTTTAGCAAGGATAGCTTGAGTATCACCGATCAGGAGGGCGAAGCCTTTGCGATAGAGTTTTTGGAACATATGCGCGATAGAATGGTCGAGTTTCAAGAAGAGACGGGCAATCTTTATAACCTTGAAGCAACGCCGGCCGAGGGAACGACCTACCGCTTTGCGAAAGAGGACAAAAAACGGTACCCGGAGATCTTGCAAGCCGGTTTTGATGAGAATATCTACTACACCAACTCATCACAGATAGCGGCAAATTATACGGATGATCCTTTTGAAGCACTTGACCTGCAGGATGACCTCCAGTGTAAATATACGGGAGGCACGGTCCTTCACCTCTACATGCGGGAAAAAGTGAGCTCGGCTGAGGCGTGCCGTAAACTGGTGAAAAATGTCATCTCCAACTATAGACTGCCCTACATCACTATAACTCCGGTCTTTTCTATTTGTGAAAAGCATGGCTATCTCAGCGGTGAGCATGAGTACTGCCCGCAGTGTGATGAAGAGTTGATCTCAGAGTACAAGATAGGACATGTAGGTGAAATTGAAATAGAAGGAGCAACAGGGTGAGCAGGGATGATGGATAAGAGAAAAAGTGCGGCGTACTGCACGTGAGCTTTACGCTGAGTAAAACCCGGTGTTAACGTAGCTAAAGGGGCTTTGTCCATTTGGCGTAATGTATATAAAAAAAAGGATAAAGAATGTCTAATCAAGAAATTTTGGCAAAAGTGGAAGCAAAACGAAGTAAGTGTATCGTCTATACCCGTGTGATGGGTTATCATAGACCAGTTGAGAGTTTTAACATCGGTAAAAAGGGTGAACACGGTGAACGTAAGCAGTTTGTCGAATCAGCACGATGCAGTGCATAGGAGCCTGTCAGGTTTATGCTTGATTGGCTGCAAAATCCATCTTTTGGAGATCTTTTGAGCTCCTCTTCGTTAAATAGCTACGGCTATTCGCCTCAAACTAGCTCAAAACCTCTCTCAAAAGCTGAACCTTTCGCTACAACCGGACAAACCCGACAGGCTCCTGGCCCCATCTATGACATAACACCTTTTAGCACACTGGATTATCCCGGTCACTTGAGTGCGATCATCTGGTTTGCAGGGTGTAACATGCGCTGTCTGTACTGTTATAACGGTGATATCGTTTTTTCAAAAGGTAAACGCTCTTTAGATGAAGCGCTTGACTTTTTAAAAAAGCGTATTGGTCTGCTTGATGGGGTCGTACTGTCAGGTGGTGAAGCAACAGGGTTTGATGGACTTATCGCCTTTTGCCGTAAGATCAAAGCGCTTGGTTTTAAGATAAAACTCGACACCAACGGCACCCACCCTCAAATGATCAAAGCCCTTATCGAGGAGAACTTGCTCGATTATATTGCCTTGGATTATAAAGCGCCCAAAACAAAATTTTATGCGATCACCCAAAACCGTAATTTTTCGCAATTTGAAAAGAGCCTTGATCTTCTTTTAAAAGAGAATGTTAGCTTTGAGGTCAGGACAACGTTGCACAGTGACCTTTTAAATGTAGACGACATTAACGAGATAGCGCATGATCTTGAAGCAAGAGGGTATAGGGGAACGTACTACATTCAAGACTTTGTTCAAGATGTTACAACGATTGGATATATTGAAAATCCTCAAACCGCCTTTGATAGGAACAAAGTCTCCTCTAAATTGGCTATCGAATATCGTTAAGGACACATCTTAATTTAATTGTTACAATGTACAAAAGCAGTGACGATTAAATGCTTGACTTATGTCATCACCTTCGCCATAATATTGGTGTAAAATCAATTAATAAAATCACACATATCCACCTAACTAAGAGTTAAAGGAGATGATCTGTATGCGTATTTTTCTATTTTTATTTACTGCAGCACTACTGTTAAATGCTCAGACCCCACAACAACTACGAGAAAAAGCACTCTCAAAAGGACTTCAAGCCATCCCTACTGATTATGAACTGCTGCGTTCCGCTGTAGATGACCCTGAAAATCCCATGACATCGGCAAAAATAAAACTGGGTAAAAAACTCTTTTTTGATGCAAATCTCTCTAAAGACAGGAGCATCTCCTGTGCGACTTGCCACAAGCTTGAGAAAGGGGGTATTGATGAGAAACCGACGGCTATCGGTTATCACAATCTTCCTAACCCTTCTCATCTTAACTCACCCACCGTTTTGAACACGGCGTATTCAAAACACCTCTTTTGGGACGGACGGGCAAAGTCTCTGCGTGAGCAGGCAAAAGGACCAACGGTAGCGCCATTCGAGATGGCATCCACCCCGGAACTCATTGAGGAGAGGATAAAAGAAAATCCAGAGTATAGAGAACAGTTTGCAATGATATTTGAGGGGAATGCGACGGTGACCTTTGACAATATGGCAAAAGCAGTTGCCGTCTATGAAAAGACCTTGGTCACACGAGGTGAGTTTGACCGCTTCTTGGACGGAGATGACAGTGCGATGAGCGCAGATGCCCAAGCGGGTCTTGACATCTTCATCGATATCGGTTGTAAAGGGTGCCACTTCGGTCCAGCAGTTGGTGGTCAAAAGATCCAGAAGTTCCCGCTTCGAGACTACAACAGCATCCTCAATCTCACTTTTAACTATGATGAAAAGACGAAAACACGGGGTGTAGATGATGTGTCACTGAATTTCGAGATATACCATCCTTATCCTTTTAAAAATGTAGGTGGCTTTATGGGTAAAGAGGGCAATCAGCTGTTTCGTGTCCCTGTCTTGAGAAATATCGCCCGTACTGCACCTTACTACCATAATGGTCAGGTCAAGACACTTCGCGAAGCCATTTTTCTTATGGGACGCCACCAAGTCGGGGTTGATCTTAATGAGAGACAACTGGACTATATGGAAGCTTTTATGAAGTCACTCAGTGGCGAGCTTGTCCCTTATGACATAAAGTGATGAAGTCGTTAATACTATCTGGCCTACTCTTTGCTGTCTCTCTTCAAGCAGACCATGTCAGATGGCAAAGTGACTATGAAAAAGCACGTGAAAAAGCAGTAAAAGAGAAGAAGCTTCTTATGGTGTTGTTGATAGAAAATGAGTGTTCGCAATGTATGAAAATGTTACGCACAACGTTTAAAGATCAGTCGTATATTAAGAGTGTTAATGAGAAATATATTTCGGTATTGGTGACTAATGGGCAGAAGGAGAGTTATCCGATAGAATTACTATATGCAATAGAATACCCCTCGGTTTTTTTCTTGGATGCAAAAGAGATCTTTACACGTGAGCCAATTACCGGATACGTAGATCCAGACACTTTTGAAAAGTATCTAAACCTTCAATAACTTAGTGTGAATCTTCTTTTTCAAGCTCTTCTACGATTGCTTTTAGAAGATCATCAGCGTCAATATCACCGGTCTCTTGCATAATGATGATTTTATCATTTGTAAATGTTACCGTAGCGCTGGCACTGTCATCACCATCAACTTTCTCGGCAATGATTGCATTAGACTTAAACTCTGTCATCTTCAAGCCAGTTGCTTCACCGGCTTCCATAATCGCATCATGAACAGTTTCAGTTTTAGTGTGGCCTTTAAGTGTTAACTCATAACCCCCGCTCATAGACTCTTCAGCAGTTTGTATACCGCCTGCACTACAACCTGCTAATAAGAGCATTGAAACAGCCGATGCCAGCGTTATTTTTATCATTTTCTTCATCTTTTTCCCTTTTCTTGATATGCGTCATAACTATCATATCACTCAATGATATAATAAAAAGAATCAAATAGATTTGATATACCTCAATAAAAAGAGTAAAAATGACATCACTCGATCTGGTTATGATCTTGGTCTACACATTTCCAATGTTTCTCTTCGCTATAGCACCGGCACTCAAACTTGGTGACTACCTTGAAGAGAAGTATGGTATTTCTGAAAAAAACAAACGTATTATTATGGTTAGCGGTACTGTTGTTATCTCACTGTTGTTAGCAACATTTCTTCAATTCGGACATATTTACTAGGGGGTATGATGATGCGTTTTCTTTTTCTCTTTTATATAACATTTATAACACTGTTGGCGGCTCCTTTGGATGATGCTCTTTCAGCTTTTAAAGCAAAAGAGTACAACAAGGCATTCAAACTGTATGAACAAGAGGCCAAAAAAGATAATACTAAAGCGCAGCGTGCGCTAAGTTATCTCTATTTTAACGGCTTAGGTGCTCAAAAGAGTCAAGAGAGAGGTTTCTACTGGCTGAACAAAGCGGCCTATAACCTCGACACTACTGCGCAATATGACTTAGGTATGATGTACTTAAACGCTCAAAACATGGAACAGAACCTCACTCGTGCAATGTTTTGGCTTGAACGTGCAGCTGATCTTGACCATCCTCAAGCACAGTACAATTTAGCGCTTATGTACTACAGAGGTGATGCTACTGATCAAAATGTCTCAAAAGCAGCCATCTATCTCGACAGAGCAGCGAGAAATGGGGATGTAAGCTCCGAAAAGATCGTTGGGCGTATCTATATGCAACTCATTAAATTTGACAAAGCGATACCGTGGCTAAAGAAAAATGCGCAACAAGGTGATGTTGAGGCGGCCTATTTTCTTGGAGAGATCTACTGCTCGCAAGATAAATATGGTGAGGCTAAACCTTGGTTGGATCAGGCTGTTAATGCCGGTTATGAGAAAGCAGAAGAGCTAAAGCGTACCTGTAGACCTAATGTAAAATAGGGCATCATATTTAAGTTGCTAAGTGGGTTTTAGAGGGTGTTCGAAATGTCCCTCAATGGGACTTTCTAGTAAGAGGTTTGTTGCTTGGACAATTCGATTATTGGTTAAACCACTGCAGCTGTTCTCGCAGCTCAACCACTTTACCAACAATGATAAGTGCCGGTGTCGGGACGTCTTTTGCTTTTTCAACAATGTTTTCCAAGGTACCCACGACAACACTTTGATCGGGGGTTGTTCCTTTAGAGATAACAGCACAAGGGTAGTCTGCCGGTTTACCGATCTCGATCAATTTCTTAGAGATCTTTGGAAGGTTATGCAGTCCCATTAAAAAGATGATGGTGTCATCTGTTTTATAGTTTTCCCATGGGATCTGAGACTCTTTTTTATTTGGAGACTCATGTCCCGTAACCACGCGAAATGATACAGCCACACCGCGATGTGTTACTGGGATACCTGCATAGGCCGGAGCACTGATGGCTGAGGTGATACCCGGAATGATCTCAAAGCCAACCCCGCGCTCGTAAAGGTAAGCTGCCTCTTCACCGCCGCGTCCAAAGACAAAAGGATCGCCGCCTTTGAGGCGAACAACATTTTCATGTTTTAGGGAACTTTGATAGATCGTTTCGTTGATATCATCTTGAGGCATGATGTGTCTGCCGTCTTCTTTACCGACATAGACAAATTCACAACCACTCTTTGCCTCTTTGAGAATATCCGGATTTGCTAAACGGTCATAGATGATGACATCAGCCTCTTTGACAACGCGAAAGGCTTTCATTGTTAAAAGCTCCATGTCACCCGGACCGGCGCCTGTTAAATATACTTTACCCATTATTTAGCCCCTTCATATATAAAGATACCTGATGGTTTTTTGATTTGAAAAATCTCACGAGCAAGATACCACTCTTTTGTGTTTAAAACCGCAACTTTATTGGTGTCATTTACGGATACATATAGATTTGGTCTGATATTTGACCATCTTACATGTAAGACCTTGCCATCAAATTCAAAACGTTTGATGATCTTAAGTGTTGTGGTGTCAATGATCTGAATAACCGGGAACTTTTCACCGCTAAACGTTACCGCCAAATATTTTTTATCAGGAGACAGTGCTGTAAAAACCGGCAGACCCTCTGTCTCAATATTTTTTACAAATTTAAAATCTGGCGTATAAACTAAAACTTTATTGTTCCCAACCGCGGGGATAAATACATACCCGCCACCGATACTCCAAAAACCAAAATGCGGAACTTTGAGCACGGGTTTTCTATCTTCAAGCAGGATCTTGATTTTTGAGTATTTCATTGTATCCAAGTTGACGACGCCAAAGTGATCACTCTGAAAAAAACCGGTAATGAAGTTATTGTCTTTTATCATAGCATCAAACGGCATGACACCAACATCTTCAAACTCTTTATAGATCTCAAAGTCTGGAAGAGCTTTGCCAAAGTTTTTATCTTTTAAAACGGTAATTTTGTCATTATCCATCTGTGAGAAGATTACGTAATCTTTGTAAACCTTAATACCAACGTTTTTAGATCCAGTTTCAAACGACTGTATAGGGTTCAGGTCTCTATCTAAAATATCAACACTTTTTTTAGCGTAATTAGCGACCGCAAGAAAATTTTTGCTTATTGTAAAACCAATAGCGCTATCGCTAGTTTTATGCTCTTTTAAAATAACTTCTTTTTCAGGATCGAACTTTACGACGTAACCATCACGACTAATCACATAACCATCTTTGCCGTCAAACTTGACAACACCGTGGTTCATGTTGTGCATTCCGGACATATGACCTTTTGTCATGCCTTTTTCTATAACGGCTAATGAGTTGCTTTCTCTCTCTACTACAAATACTTTCTCCTCTGTGTCTAGCATTGAAAGAATTGGGTTTACGCCTTGTGCGTTTGCACTAACAGATAAAAAGAGTGTTAAAGTCGTTGCTAATAATGTGGTACTTATTCTCATTAATGGTTCCTTCTTTCTTCTTCAGTTAAATAACATGATGGATCTTCACTCCACAGATCACCGGTAATAGCGTAAGCACGCGCACGTGAACCGCCATTACAGATATCGATCTGCTCACAATCGGCACAGATGCCGCCAATCTGCCTTCTAGGATGAATACGCAGTTGATCAAGCAGTTCACCGCCTTGCCAGATATCACCAAAGTCTTGTTCTATGATATTGCCTACTGTCAGTGGGAAAAATGGATCGGGCCGAACGTCACCTTCGCTGTTGATATTTACAAGCTTGCGTCCCGCACTGTTTCCACCCCACGCTACAAGACGTTTACGCATACTCTCTTTCAGTTCAGGGTACTCTTTGGAAAAACGGTCCCAAAACAAGATACCGTCTTGTTCCATATTGCCCGTCACGATCTCAATATCACGTCCCTCTTTGTAATACTGGAAGGCCTTGTCCAAAATAAAATTAACTGCTTTTCGTCGCTGCTCTTTTGTCAGGTCCATCTTAAGATTATCTAGACCACGACCTGAATAGACAAGGTGTGAGATGTAGATCTTTGGAATGTTTTCTCTCTCTACCAGGTCGAAGATGTACTCCAAAGAGCCTAAGGTCTCTTTAGTGATCGTAAAACGAATCCCAACTTTTGCTCCGGTAGAATTTGCCAGTTGTACCGCCTTTAAGGTCTCTCTAAAAGCACCTTTTAATCCACGAAAGTGATCATGGGTCGGTTCATCACCATCGATACTGATACCGACATAATTAAAAGTGTCAACAATACGCTGTACATTGCCTTTAGTAAAGTAGAGTCCATTGCTAGAGAGGTAAGTGATAATGCCGTTCTCTTTACAAAAATCAGCGATCTCAAAAAGATCTTTACGTGTTAACGGTTCACCGCCAGAAAAGATAATAAATTTAATACCACTGGCTTTCATCTCTAAAATCGTTTTTTTGATCTGCTCTGTGGTCAAGGTATCGACTTCGTCCAAGGTTGATTTTGAGTAGCAGTGCAGGCAGGAGA
Organism: Sulfurimonadaceae bacterium; assembly: GCA_049672605.1. Classification (GTDB taxonomy): domain Bacteria; phylum Campylobacterota; class Campylobacteria; order Campylobacterales; family Sulfurimonadaceae; genus Sulfonitrofixus. The sequence continues at coordinate 2,576 of JBATWM010000207.1, read as the reverse complement.
GATTACAGCGGTTTGTAAAGTTCCAGATCGCGATAGCACCGTCAAGTACACGTTCCGGTTTATCCTCAACAACAGAGCTGATTAAATTAGAAAGTCTAAACATTATTTTTTCCCTTTGAATGAGAGTACATACTCAGCAATAAGATGTCTCTCTTTGTCACTCATATCTATCTTTGTCATCACCGTGCGTTTATAGCCAAACGCTTTATACATTGCTTGAGGCTCAATAATATAGGCTTCAATCTCTTCTAGGCTGCGCTTTGAAGCGATCTCTGTAAATGGAGGGCCAAAGGCCACAGCACTTTGGTGATGACAACCCCAACAGTAGGTCTCAAAAACTTGTTTTCCATCTAACTCTTGTGCGAGTAGGGCAGAACAAAAAGCTAATGGTAAAAGTAAACTTATTTTCATTCTTTATCTTTTTACAGTTTTAATCATATTATCCAAACTAAACTTGGATAAAAAGTTACATGACCATATATTAAGGCATTTCGTAAGAAAAAGCATTGATGCAAGTCAATGTAGGGTATCAAAATTGTTGATATCAACTCTTATGAAATGTTTGCATATAAAATAGGTTGATAGTTTTTCTCATTGCCGTGAAGACGGGCGACTGGAAGGAAATGTCCTTGGGTGAATCGATGATACATTGCTCTTCTATGTTTTGTTGAGCGCTTTAACTTTGTAGAACATCACTCATACTTTTTTGCGATTCGGCATTTAGTGCCTCTCTGCACTGTGCTTTAGCACTTGTACGCCGCAAAAAAAGTATGCAAAAAAGCTCTCGAATCGGCTTCGAGCCCGATAGCTATCGGGTACCGCAGCTCCAGTTGACAACAGCTAACTCGCTACAACTAAAGGTCTACGGCGATGATCGCAAGCGATATCATCTTTGTTTCAACCCTAAAAAAGCAAAGCAGTCTACTTTTTCTTCACGGATTTCATCTCTGACGCGACAGAGAGTGAAATGCATGGGAGTAGCTAGGCTACGAGTCGTGAAAAAGTTCGGGGAATCACAGTCTAATATGAGAGGTAATTTATGTTTAAGACAAAAGTCGGGAAATTACAGTTTATAAGGGAGGGAATATATAACAGAAACTCTATTCAAAGACATTCAAAAAAAGTGAAAATATTAGTCATATAGTAAATATTTTAGAAAATAAAAAGAGAGTAAGAAATGGAAAGTTTAAAGAGGTACCAAAGGAGTTTCCTCCTTTAGTAAGAACTAGTGCTTATGCACCAGGGATAGTTTGTCTGTGCTCGATAGAGTAAGTAAATGTTGGAGTAGTTAACCCTTTGATGTACTTAACAAATTTACCAGTTTTCGCTTCATAGATACCGATACGTCCGGCATTCCACTCAGAGATCATAGTCCAGTGACCATGGTTAGCAGGCTCTGCGTGTAAGATACGTGGAGTAATTGCATTACCTTTAGCATCTTTAACAGTAGGCACTTTCCACTTGTACATAACTTTGTGCGTTACAGGATCTGTAACAGTACCTTCCGTTTTACCAACAGTGATGATTCTGTCTAGCTCAAGAGTCTGCTTGTTGATCAAGTGAATTTTGTTCCAGTTAGCTTCGCCGCCTAGTACATTGTCCGCCCAGATAAATGGTGTATGCTCAGATGTACCGACAAACAGTCCACCACCACCCGTTGGAATTTGACGAATTACATCAAAGTGATCATCCCAAATAGTGACTTGACCAAGATTCATGTTAACTGTAGCACCAAGCTGCTGACCCAGATGCTCGTTGTACCATGAAGAACCTTGACCCGGGTGTGGCTTAGCAGATGGACCTGTATAGATCTTAGTCACTAAAGATTTAGTTTTAAAGTCAACAACACCGATAACATCAGAACCCTGAGATGCGATGAACAGGTAACGACCAATCTCTTTACCTTCATTTAGGAAACCATCATGAAGAATGTCACCAATGTTTGGAATGTCACCAACAATTGGGAAGTTTGGTTTAGAGTAATCTACGATATAAACGTGACCGCCATCTTTAAGTGCAAATGCAATGTATGGACCATACGGTGTATCAAAGATACCTGCAACACGAGATGAATCGATGTCACCATTTGGCTTGATTACACTTGACGTAGGATAAACCTTTAACGGCTCAAGCGTCATAGCATCCATAAGAATAGCACCACCCGGTACGTAGTTACCTGCCATTAGGTATTTACCATCTGGAGAAACTGCTAGACCACGAGAGTCAGAACCAACTTGTACTTCTGCAATTTTTTGCTGACCCGGAGTGTTAAGGTCGAACATTGTTACTAGACCTGAACGAGAGATCGAGTATGCATAACGAGGTTGACGTTTATTGGTTACTGTTACGTGAACCGCAAAACCAGCTGGGTGCTTAGAGAGAATTTTACCTGTAGTACCGTCTACGAATGCAACACGCTCTGCATCACGTTCTGTTACGAAACAGATATCTGTGTTTTTCTTAACATCAACTGCATGTGGATATTTCTTAAAGAATGCCATACGGTCATTAAGTTTTTTCCAACCAGCTGTTACACCCTCTAAAGTTAAAACTGTAAGTTTTCTACCTTTGAAGTG
>JBATWM010000206.1:0-27241 GCA_049672605.1 Sulfurimonadaceae bacterium | reverse complement strand
CATTATCCCAAAACCGCAGATGTTTAAAACAGTAGAAGGTACCTTTGTCCTTTCAGATAAGACGCATTACGACACAACGACATCTCTGGCTTCTGATGCCATAGACTATCTGCAACAGCAGTTGCAGATAAATGCAGATTTTTCGATATCACCGGCTCGAACTCCAGCTAGTAATGGAATTCATTACAAACTGGATCACAAACTAAAAGAAGAGGCCTATACCCTACAGGTCACGCCTCACAGCGTTATCATTGAGGCCAACAGCCAATCAGGGTATTTCTATGCAACAGTGAGTCTGATGCAGCTTATGGATGCGAAGATATGGTCACAGGAGAAGAGCAAGGAACCACAAAAGAGTTGGAACATTCCAGCCTGCATCATCCAAGACTATCCCCGTTTCAGATGGAGAGGGATGATGCTGGACAGTTCACGAAACTTTTTCAGCGTTGCTTATGTCAAAAAGTTTATTGATCGTATGGCCCAACATAAGCTCAATGTCTTTCACTGGCACCTGACTGATGACGAAGGGTGGCGGATCGAGATCAAAAAGTATCCTCTGCTTACTCAAGTCGGTGCCAAGCGCGGTCCTGGAACAGAGCTGCCCTTCTCTCTCTATCCTGCCATGCGTGGTCGAAAAGATAAAATGCAAGAGGGGTATTACACCCAAGGTGAGATCAGAGAGATCGTTGCCTACGCTGCTAAACGCAGTGTCAACATCCTGCCGGAGATCGATATTCCAGCCCATGCCAAAGCAGCTATTATGGCCTACCCTGAGCTCTTGCAAGACCCTAATGATAAAAGCATCTATACCTCAGTACAAAAAGTAAGCAATAATACTATGGATGCAGGACTGAAAAGTACCTATACCTTTTTGGATAATATTATCAAAGAGACAACTGCCCTCTTTCCTTTTGAGTACATTCACCTCGGCGGCGACGAGATACCGAAAGGAGCATGGAAAAAATCTCCTGCAGTCGCTAAGTTAATGCAAAAAGAGCAGCTTAAAAGCACCCAGGATGTTCAGGCCTACTTCTTTACAAAGATGGACAAGGTATTAGCTAAACATGATCGAAAGATGATCGCATGGCAAGAGGTAAGAGAAGATAACAGTGCACTGCGTGACGATACCATTGTCATGGCATGGCAAGGTAATGGCGCCGGCATAAAAGCTGCAAAAAATCACCATAAGGTCATCATGTCACCGGCACAGTACCTCTATTTTGATCAGCAATACATCAAAAGTAAAGACGAGTTTGGTCACACATGGGCAGGCCCTACTGACACCAAAGAGGCCTACTCCTATGACCCAATAGCTAACATATCCACCACAAAACAAGTCCATTCCATTCAAGGGGTTCACGGCTGCTTATGGACGGAGACAGCATTGACAGAAAACATTGCTGATTACCTGGCCTGGCCGAGGACCTTTTCACTTTCGGAAATTGCTTGGAGCAGTCAAAAACAGCGTAACTGGAACGACTTTAAAAGCCGTGCCTTTGGTGAAGGGTTAAAACGCTTAGATAGCCAAAAAATAAAATATAGAAATCCGTTAGAAGGCAGTGCTCAGATCATCAGAACAAATTAGTCATTCTCTTTAGCTCATATGCGCTGCTATTTACCCATAAATACTATAATGGTGCAACTATATTCAAGGTAATCATTATGGAATTAAAAGAGTGTAAAACATTAGAAGAGGTTCGTACAGAGATCGACGCCCTTGATGACCAGATCGTTGAGCTTATTGGGGCTCGCAACAGCTATATCAAGCAGGCTGCAAGATTCAAAGATACGATTGACGAAGTGAAAGCGCCTGAGCGCATTAATGAGATCATGACGAAGGTACGTCACAAGGCATTGACCTTAGGTATGTCACCAAACCTTCTTGAGGAGATCTATACCATTATGATCAATGAGATGGTCGAATCAGAGATCGCTGAATTTAGAAATTCCAGCGTTTTTTAGAGAACAAAATTAACGCGGGACCGTTTTGTCGCGTCCTGCCTCTTTCGCTTCATACAGCGCTTTATCTGCACGATCTATCATGATCATAGCATCTTTATCCTCTCTGTGAAACTCTGTCACACCTAAGCTAACGGTAAAATAGATAGGGTTTTTGTCTGTTTTGACATGGATGTTTTTCACGGCAAAACGGATCTTCTCCGCTACTCTCATCGCATTGACACCACTGGTCTCAGGTAAAATAATACAAAACTCATCCCCGCCCCACCGGCTAAAAATATCGCCTTCACGTAAAAGAGCAGTAACCTCTTTAGCAAACATCTTCAAGACCAGATCACCGAAGAAATGGCCATGCTTGTCATTAATAGCCTTGAAGTTGTCGAGGTCTATTGTAACAAGAGAGAGTGCTTTATTGTAACGTTTGGCATTGGCAAAATCGCGCTTGAATTCTATGTCAAAAACACGGCGGTTCATAATGCCGGTAAGATCATCAATACTGGCCAGTTCAAGCAGCTTTATTTTGATCTCTTCATCATGTTTGATCCATTTGATGATCGCAGCGATCACAAAACCGAAACCGACAAGACGAAAGAGGTCTTCTAGGACATTTATACTTGTAACAGGATAAGCGTAAACAGATTCAACGGTACCTGTAAACAGAGAGATGTAAATAAAACTAAAACCGGCTAAGAGGTAGTAATAGACCTCTTTGATGTCAATAATTTTTTGTACAATAAAAAGTGACAGCATCATAATAGCGGAGATACTTCCATATACAGCAAGACCAAAATAGTTGATCTCCGCATTTACTTGAACAAAACTACCTTCTACCAATAAAAACACAATTGAAAACACTAGGACAAACAGTGGATAAATATACTTCAAAAGTATCCTTTATAATATAAACATCATTAGATGCTAAATATATATACTATTTATAAAAGGCACCTACAAAACCTTCTAAACAGAGGTGCCCTCAATAAATTGATAAGATCTATCTCTCATTCAAAACTATTATAAACATTTTAAATTAATAGCTTCTTATAACCCAAAATTATGTAATATTTATCTCGAAAAAGTTTACTACGCGCTCTTCCAGCCAATAGTGCGGTTTTAAAAGTGTCCCGCTTACAAAGCCGACATGGCCGCCATGATCACTCACTTCCAGTGAAACATTTGTTGGCAAAGTCTCTTCGTTTGGCAGTACACTTATGGGCATAAAAGGGTCATCTTTTGCATGAATGATCAATGTCGGTTTTGTAATATGTTGAATGTATTGCTGCGCACTGGAGCGGGCATAATAATCTTTTGCATTCTGAAAACCATGTATAGGCCCGGTAAAGAGATCATCATACTCCCAAAAACTCTTTAATGTGGGGACATCCTCTTTTTTTAATCCGATGATCTTCTCATAATCATGTTGCTCAAATTTTTCAAGCAGGCGCTCTTTTAGACTGTCCATCAATATCTTTTGATAAAAAAGTGAAGCCCCGCTGTTAATATGATCAGCTGTCTGTTCCAGTCTAAAGGGTGCTGAGACACTGACAGCGGCAAACAGCGGCGACCCGTCACCAAGTTCACCTTGAAGTTTCATCAACATGTTTCCACCCAGTGAATAGCCGACAGCACCCAAAGAGCGGTTAGGATATTTTTTGACCATATGCTCGATAAAAGCTTTTCCATCCTCTGTCTCTCCGCTGTGATAGGCACGTGCTAAACGGTTGACATCACTGAAACAGCCGCGAAAGTGCATCACCACAGAGTTGAACCCTTTTTTGTCCAGTGCTTCCATCATCCTGAATGCATAAGGTGAGTGCACCGAACCTTCCAGGCCGTGAAAAATTATAATGATAGGTCGGGTGTCCGCAGTCGGCAACTGATGCCAAGCCAAGTCCAGAAAGTCCCCGTCGTCAAGTTCAAAACGTTGATGAACAAATCGGGCTTTTTTATTTCTGTTTAAAAGTGACGGTAGCGTTGTTTGAAAATGGGGGTTGGAAAAGCCCTTCATAGCGACAAATGAAGATCTCACCGCTGCTCTTTGACAAATCGATGGTAATGCCCCTCTTGAGATAGAAGCTCTTTCGGTCTGCCGGACTCTACAATACGCCCTTCATGCATCACATAGATATAATCCGCATGTTCCACACTGCTGAGACGGTGGGCGATGATCAACATACTTTTACCCTCTAAAAAGTCACACAGAGAGGTAAAAAGGTTTTTCTCCGTATGGACATCTAGCGCCGAAGTGGATTCATCCAAGATGACAAGGTTTGGACGGTGTACCAGCATCCTGGCAATCGCCAAACGTTGGCGCTCTCCACCAGAGAGGCGTACACCCTCTTTTCCGATCATTGTGTCTAATCCCTTATCTAACTTCCCTAAAACAGTGTCGAGCTGTGCAATAGAGATAGCCTGAAAAAGTCTCTCTTCATCAACCTCTCGGCCTAAGGTGAGGTTTTGACGCAGGGTATCATTGAACATACGCGGTGACTGCAAGACCAGGGCGATGTGCTCTCGCAGCTGATCCAACCCTATCTCTTCGATAGGGATGTCGTCTACATAGACGCTTCCCTTTTCATGGGCATACAGTCCAAGGATGATCTGTGCCAGCGTACTTTTACCGCTACCGCTCGAACCAAGCAGTGCGACCGTCTTGCCTTTTGGTATCTCCATAGAGATGTCGTGCAAGACCTCTTTCTGACCGTAAGAAAAAGAGACATTTTCCAGACGGAGTGTGTTGGTGTCACTCTCTCTGAAAGGGTTGTGTTTATGCGCATATTGCGGCTCTTGTTTTAGGGCTAGAAGCGCATTAAGACGCTCCAGTGCGCTGTTGGCGTTTTGATACGAAAAGATGATCTGCAAAAAGTCCTGCAGCGGTGTCACCATAAACCATAAGTAGCCCAATACTGCAAACATCTCTCCCAAAGAGAGGTCTGAAAAAAGCACCATGATCATCGAGGTGGCGCGGAAGAACTCGAAGCCGGAGAGAAAAACAAACCCCGAAAGTTGTCCTGCTGCCTCACTCTTCCAACCAAAGGCGGTAGAAGCTTCTTTGATCGCTTTGGCATTAGCGATCATCTTTTTGATGTAGTGTCTCTCTTGATTAAAGGCGCGGATCTGAACAAAAAGGTCAAGTGTCTCACTCAGATCATTTTGAAAAGACTCCACCTTTTGGTTTTCCGTTGCTTTGAGCTTTCTAACACGCCGTCCCAAAAAGACGGTCAGAAGCAGTACAGCAGGGTTAATGACCAAGATGATCAGCCCCAGCTTCCAGTTAATATAGAGCAAAATAAAAGCGATGCCAAAAAGAGAGAAAAGAGAGACCGCAAACTTGGAGATGCTCACCCCGACAAAGGCATCAACCGTATCGATGTCCGTCACCATCTTGGCACTGACACCACCACCGCCAAGCGCTTCATACTCCGAAACAGAGACCTTTTCGAGATGGGACAACAGGCGTCTGCGAATAGTAAATACGATCGATTTTGAAAGGCTTATAAAAAGGCGCAGTTGAATGACATTTAAAACCACGTAGAGCATACGTAAGAACAGCGTTACTGCCAAAATGATCAAGATGTAATAGTATGGTTGACTGGGATCGAAAAGTGTCTTCATTACTGCGACAAGTTCAGCCGGTTTATCTAAAATGATCTGGTCGATCAAAAGTGGGAAAAGAAGCGGTATAGGCAGAGAGACTATAACAGCAAAAAGTGCTACAAACTGCGCAATGATGATCGTAGAGCGATAAGGTTTTGCCTCATTAAGCAGTGCTGTCCAAGTGATCTGTTGCATTGAAACCTCTAGATGAAAATTATTGATTCAGCGGTTTCAATTATTTAATTGAAAACGTTGACTCTTCAACAATCACTGGATAAAAATAGCCATAACCAAAATCTTTATCTTTAGTCACAAGACCTTCAGCTACGATCACACTGCTCTGTTTCGGCATCTTCGCATTTGTCGTAAAGACAAGGTCATCCTGACCTTGAAAAGAGCTGCCGTCTTGAATATGGACCCAGTTTTTTTCCATGATCTGCGCCGATGTTTTTGTCACTAAACCTCGAACACGAATTTTTTTACCCACATATCGGTCACGGTTGGCAAACAGCTCAGCAACAGTGATCGTGCCATTTTGCTGATACTGGGAACTCATCACATCAGGCTTTGAAGGCACTTTTTGCGCTGCACTTGCTGTTGTCGCATCGGAAGCAAAAAGAATCTTGTCAAAGGTACGGTTGAGTGTCTTAGAGTGAAAGTCCTGCATCCAACCCTGTTCGTTATACGTAATCGTCGCACCTTTTGTAACGGCACGCTGCGTCATTGCGATCCAGTAACTCTCACTACCATCTTGAACTTTGATATATGTGTATCCGCCACTGTTGAGAGCCTCGACTACTTTTGCTGAGTGTGTTACAGCATGCAGCCCCGTTGTTAATAGCAGTGCCAATAATACTTTTTTGATACTGCTCATAATTATGCCTTTAGTGGTGTCAGTGTACCGAAGAGTGTTTCGTTGTTGTAGAGAGAGTGACTGTTTTCTAATACAGAGCTTATCGTAGGATCAAAAAGAACGAGGTCTGCATCTTCACCTGCCGCGATCTCTCCGGCTTTTTGTCCAATCGACTTGGCAGGGTTTTGTACGGCAAGCTTAATAAGTTCTGAAAGCTCTATCAACCCGCTTTTAACTAACTTCGTATAGTAAAGGCTATAGGCGTCTGCTAATGCTTCACATCCGTACGCCGCCTCAGCAAAAGCCACCTCTTTATTCACCGGTGAATTTGGTTGGTGCAAGAGTGTCAGACTATCGATCTTACCCGCTATTAAGGCTTCTTGGAGTGCTGACATTGCCTCTCTCTCTGCGAGCGGCGGGTTGAGTTTTGCTGTTGTATTAAAGTCCTTACAGGCTTCATCACAATGCATTAGATGGTGAAGACTTACTTCACAAGAGACATCAACACCCTCCTCTTTTGCCTTTGCGATTAGTTCAATAGAACGTGGAGAAGCGATGCTTTTAAAGACAATACTGATCGCATACTTTCGTGCGATCTCGATCATACGTGCTACGTGCACCACTTCGCCAAAAGGCGGAATCCCTACAAGACCAAGGCTAGTGGCTACAGCACCCTCAACCATCACACCCATTGACGAAAGGCTGGTGTCTTGTGCCTTACAAAAGATCGTTGTCTTGTGCATTTTGACATACTCAGCTATTCGAAACGCTGTATTGTTACTCACCGCCGTTGTCATATACGGTGCCTTGGCACCATTTTTTAACAAGATGGCGATGTTGCTTAGACGTTCATTTTCGTCTACAGTAGCAATAGTACTCATAAGATCAACACGGCTTTCACGTTTTTGGTGCGCCTGAACAAACTCCAAGACAATACTGTCATTAATGCTAGGTGTACAGTCCGGTGCTAAGACCAGACGTGTAACACCGCCCTTTTGTGCCTCTTTCGCCACTTTTGCAAGTGTCGCAGCATTAAGCTGAGCATCTTTTAGCCGGACATTGGTGTCAACCAGACCGGGAAGAAGGTACGCGCCCTTTGCATCGATTGTCTCATCACTTATAAGACCTTCACCAACAGCAACGATCTTGCCATCTTCAATTAGAACATCTTCTCTACGTTCACCATTTACATCACAAACTACGGCATTGATAATCAGCATACACACTCTCTTTTGCTATAATAAGAGTTATTATACTATGTAAGGTTTAAGTTGCGAATACTAGTTCTTGTTTTTATTGCATTCACTACACTTTTTGCCATGTCTGCAGAGTATGAAGCAGGTAAAAACCTCTATTTTGAAAAAGGGTGTAACGGCTGTCACGGTACGAAAGCCGAAGGGATGAACACCTACCCCGCCCTTGCCAATCGGGCAAAAGGCTTTTTAACCTATAAACTCAAGCGTTTTCGCTCAGAGATCTCCGACAAACAGATCCAAGAGATGATGATCCCTTTTGCTATGGGTCTGAGTGACACAGAGATCGAGCAATTGACCACTTTTTTATATGACTATGTAGATGAGCAGACAGAAAAATACGATATAGATTATACAACCGAAGGAGATGGTGGTTCATGAAGATATTAGTCTCCGCCCTTGAACACTCGGCAAATGTCCACCTAAAGGCACTTACCAAAGAGTTTACAACAGATGTTGAACTTGTCGGTGTTTTTGACAAGAACTTGGGAAAGCCCATTGTTGACCTCAGGGCACTTGCTATCATGGGTATCGTCGATGCTATAAAGAAGCTTCCATTTTTTCTGGGACTTAGCAAAAAGATGTTAGAACTTGTCCCGGAAGTGGACAAAGTTCTCTTGATCGACTCCAGCGGCTTCAATCTTCCCTTGGCCAAAAAGATCAAAAAGAAGTACCCTGATAAAGTGATCATCTACTACATCCTCCCTCAAGCCTGGGCATGGAAGAAAAAACGCATACCTGTTTTGGCTAAGACTATTGATCATCTTGCTTCTATCTTGCCGTTTGAACCATCGTACTATCCTGACGATGCTCCTATAGAGTATGTTGGTCATCCCCTTCTTGATGAGATCACACAGTTGAAAGAGAAGCTCTCGAACGGAAACAAGATCGCTTTTATGCCGGGAAGTCGCAAAAGTGAGATAAAAAGTTTAATGCCTCACTATATTGCTTTGCAAAAAGAGCTGGAGTGTGATGCGATCTTGATCGTTCCTGAGCACTTCAACGATAAGATCGAGGAGCTTTATGGTGATGTTTCTGGATTTACCATCACCAATGATGCACACAACACACTTTACGAAAGTGATTTTGCCTTTATTTGCAGTGGAACTGCGACCTTGGAAGCGGTACTTATCGGTACCCCTTTTGTCTTAAGTTACATCGCTAAACCGCTGGATTATTTCCTCGCAAGCAGACTACTCAACATCGACTATATCGGTTTAGGAAACATCATGTTCGACAAGTTTCAACACCGTAGTATCCACCCTGAACTCATACAAGATGAAGTAACGCCAGAAACTCTTTTACACGCGTATAAAGAGATGGACAAGGAGAAGTTCTTTGACGATGCACTGCAGCTTCGCAGCTACTTAAAACACGGCAGTTCAAAACGTGTAGCTCAAATAATAGAGGAAAATGATGACCATAAAATTTAATGCAAAACAGAGACAATATGAAGCACATAAAGAGGCTATAGACAGCCTCTTACTACAGAGTATCACCAATGGTTCTGCAATGAAAAGTATTCCTCAGCTGGAGAAAGACCTTTCAGCCTATGTCGGTGCTGAAGATGCCATCGTCTGTAACACCCAGTTCAATGCTTTCATTTTGCTCTTTATGGTTCTTGGATTAAAAGCCGGTGATGAAGTCATCACCTCACCGTTGAGCTCCGGTATTGCCGTTCAAGCCTCACTTTTTATGGGGGCCAAGGTTATTTTTGTGGATGTCAATGAAACTAATTTCACCCTAGATGTTGAGCAGATAGAAGATGCTATTACGGAGCGAACCAAGTTTATCATTCCCGTCTCCCTCTTTGGAAATTGCGCCGATATGGAGAGTATTAATGCCTTGGCACTTCAACATGACCTCTGTGTTATTGAAGACGCAGCGGAAAGTTTTGGTTCACGTCAGAACAATAAGAAATCATGCCAACTTTCCAAACTTGCCACTACCTCTTTTCACCCTGACATGCCGCTCAATGGCTTAGGCAATGGGGCAGCGCTGTTTATAGAAGACAGTGCACTGCGTGCGCAAGCCCGTGAGTTACGTACCCAAGGCAAAGATGGTGATACGTACAAATCTATAGGCATTGAAGCATGTATGGATGAAGCGCAGGCTGCCGTGGTCGATTTTAAACTTTCGATTTTTGATGATGAAATTAAACGTCGTCAAAACGCAGCTGACATCTACACATTAGCGCTAAAAGAGACTCCTTTCAAACTCCCTTTGCTTGATACTCAAAGTAATTTCGCCTACTATCCTGTCCGACTTGAAAACCGTCAAACAGTTATCACTGGACTCTCCCAAGAGAACATTGAGACAAAAGTGCCATTCACCCAACCGCTGCACCTCCACGATGCCTTTTCGTTTATGGACTATGCGGTCGGCGATTTCCCAGTTAGTGAAAAACTGGCTAACGAACTGCTGCTATTACCTCTACACGCCTATTTGACAGCAGATGAACAGAACAAGGTCATCACTTCACTCCTTCACCCATAAGGCACACTATTTTTACCTACACTCCTTTATAGCCAAGAGCTAAAAAAGCTCTTGGCTAAAGGTTTACAATGAAAAAACTATCTCTTATACTCTTATTATTAACAACCATACTTTATGCTGAGAAGAGTGACATAATATCCAAACTCACTCTTGACAGTGAAAGTTTTGAGCTTGACCATGAGTCGACTTAAAGTGTCACAAACAGCTGCTCATTTTTTGTTGCAGAACATCAGATCCATGCTGATGAATGTCTTATCTTTTACTATGGGACAAAGGTTGGTTTTGTGATAGAAGATTACACAGCAAAAAATGGTTTTGGCCCTAATGCAGAGAAGTATGGCACCATCATAAAAGCCAACCTGAGGATGGACTACGACTTAAAAGAGTATCAAAAACTGAGTTTTGAAGGAAGCCACTCTCAAAATGAGCTTCACCAGCAAGTCGAGAGCCAAGTCAGGATCGGGTATCAGTATAAGTTTTAAGAGAGGAACAATCCTCACGGATTCAACTTAAGCAGATGTTGGACGCCACTACTCCATCAATCATTGTCATAAGAACTATGCTTTTACGACTTGATAATATTAAATACTTTAACTAGATAGTAATTAAAGATTTTTTTAAATCAACCTAAATTATAATTATACTGATGAAAAAAATTGTATTTATATCGTTATTGACATCTACTCTCTTTGCTGAACAGAAGCATCAGCTTTCTGATTATTTTGTAGAGCAAGATGTCAAAAAGATCACAAATGAGTCAGAGTACGGCAAGTGCAATACCTACTCTCTGCTCTTCGCAAAACACCAATTGGCTACACAAGAGGAAGACCTGCACTTCTTTTATGGGGCTAAAATGGGGCTTGTACAAGAAGAGTTCACCAGTGACAACGGTTTTGGTATTCCCCTTAACAAGATCGGAGCCTATTATGCTGCAGCGGTTGGGATGGAATATGACTTGAGTAACAGAGAGAGCTTGCTTGCTGAAGGCAGTCGTTCGGAAGATCATGCTCATAGTCGTTATGAGAGTAAACTACAACTGAACTATACCTACAACTTCTAATTACTGCTGTCAGCCTGCTCTATCTTAATCAATGCGGCTGTCAACTCTTTTATATTAAAGACGCCATCCAAGCGCTTGATCGTCTCTCCACTGCTCTTTATAAAATAGAAGGTCGGTGTACCGATAAAGTGTAGGCCATGAATGTCATCGTCATTGACATCGAGATAAAGTGGTATAAAGTTTTTCTCTATCTGCTCTACTAAGATATCATCCTCAAAGACAATGTTCTCCATATACCAACAGCCATCACAGTTGTCTTTAGAGAGCATGATCATCACGCCCTTCTCTTGCTCTTTTGCCTTTTCAAAAGCCTTCGTATAACCAGAGGCCCAGTTAGGATCACCAAAAAGTGCCACTGTACCTAACAGAAAAAAAGATAAAAAAAATTTCATTACGTTCTATAGTTTGTTTAGATGTGCTAAAAACTCTTCGGGTGGTTTATAACCGATAATACGTGCATTTTTGATCTCTTCAGCATCTTTGAAAAAGAGGATACCCGGAGGGCCAAATAGTCCAAAACGTTTTGTCAACGCTTTCTCATCTTCACTGTTTTCTGTTACGTCCGCCTGCACTAAGACAAACTCTTGCATCTTCGCTTTAACACCGACATCGGAAAAAGTAATATGTTCCATCTCTTTACATGAGCTGCACCACTCTGCAGCAAAATCAAGCATCACTGTTTTGTCGCGGTTCGCTTCTAAGATCGCGTCAAGTTCTGCGTTGCTGTGAATGATCTGAAATTGTGAAGCGCTGCTTTGTGCTACCGCTGTACCTTGTACAACAGTTGCGCCCTTGTTCGTAAATTGGTCCAGTGGTGTAAACATCGAAGTTGAACCACTTAACGCACCGCTAAAGAGCAAGGCGCCGTAGATCATAAAGAGAACACCGATCGCTTTAGTCAGAGCATGCCAACCACGTTTGCCAGCCTCTAACGGTTCTAGTGCTCCCATATAAACAGCAGAGAACATAAAGAAGATCGCCCATAGTACCATCGTCGCCGTCTCAGGCAAGATACGACTTAACATCCAGATAGCGATGGCAAGCATGACAGCACCAAAGACGTGTGTTAACGTATCCATCCAGCCACCAGGACGCGGCATAAACTTACCGGCACCCGCACCAATCAACAGCAGAGGAAGTCCCATACCGATACTCATAACAAACAGTGCCACCCCACCAAGAAGAGCATTACCCGTCTGACCAATGTAGATCAGTGCACCGGCTAGTCCCGGTGCTACACACGGCCCAACGATCAGTGCCGATAAAAAGCCCATCACAGCAACACCGACAAAACCACCTTTAGAGCTTGCACTGTCTGAAGCGGATGAGAGTTTTGACTGCCATGATGCAGGAAGACCGATTTCGTAAAAGCCGAACATCGAAAGAGCCAAGCCGATGAACAGTAATGCAAATCCGCCGATTGCCCACGGGTTTTGAAGCAAGACTTGAAGGTTTTCTCCAAAGATACCGGCCAAAACACCGGCTATAGAGTAGGCAACGGCCATAGCAAGGACATAGACTAACGAAAGCATGAACCCGCGTTTAGCACTGATGTCTTCACCTTGAGAGACAATGATCGATGAGAGGATCGGGATCATCGGGAAGATACACGGTGTCAGTGACAGCACAACACCAATACCAAAAAAGATCGCCAAGATCGACCAGACAGAACCGCCCTTAAGTGCTTCAACGATCTCATCTGTCTCTGACGTACCAAAGGCGTCATTACTACTAATATCTGCAGCAGAAGTCTCACCACTAGATGCAGAAAGTGTTGCTGTCTCTATCTCTAATATAAACTCTTTTGCAGATGGTTCATAACAGAGCCCGGCTTCTGAACACCCTTGATATTTCATGACAAGTGTAATCGTCTCTTTTTCTGCTGCATCAGCAGTTTTTGAAAAAGTGATTACCGATGTCACATCTTCTAAATAGACCTTTTCACCATCATGATCAACGGCTACATTGGCAGTGTCACTATTTGCGATCTGCAAAGAGGAGTCCCCTTTGATCGAAAAAACAAACTGCTCTTGATAGATATATATCTTATCACCCAACTTCAAAGTCGTCTCAACCGTGCTGCCATTGACAACTTTAGCAGATGGCATAAATGCCTCATCCGGCATTAAAAACTTAGACTCTGCAAAAAGAGAAATCGCCATAAGAAGTAAAGTAATAATTTTATTCATATCTATCCTTGTGAGTGGTGTTTTGCTTCAATCGTAATAACAGTTGACGACAAAATTCAGGGCTTCAAAAACTCCCATTAATGTATTGTACTTAAGTATGATCATAACAATCTGGAATACAACTCACAATTACATCATAATCTCACTGCGATTTCACTCAATTCTTTTTACTATACTCAGGATTTAAGATGCACGTTACCCATTTACGCTATATTTTTAAAAAACAGAGGACTACTGATGTCAAATCGTCTAGAGACAGAAGATTCACCCTACCTTCAACAGCACAAAAACAATCCCGTTGATTGGTACCCTTGGTGCGACGAAGCCTTTGAAAAAGCAAAAGCTGAAAATAGAGCGATCTTCATCTCTATCGGCTACAGCTCATGTCATTGGTGTCATGTTATGGAGCATGAGGTCTTTGAAAACGAAGAGATCGCAGCCTATCTGAATGAGCACTTTGTTGCCATTAAAGTTGACAAAGAGGAGCGTCCGGACATAGACAAACACTATCAAGAGGTTCATATGCTCCTCAACCGCCGCGCCGGCGGGTGGCCGACGTCTATCTTCTGTACACCTGAAAACAAACCATTTTATGCCGGTACCTATATCCCTCCAAAACCGCAAGGACAGATGATGGGGTTCCAAGAGCTTACCGAGATCATCGGGACAAAAGTTGCTGAAAGAGATCCTAAACTTTTTCAGAATGCCGATGAGATCGAGGGTTTTCTTCGTCCATCAGACAAACCAACAGAGGCGACAGCTCTTCAACTCCATATTGCGGACACCTTTGTCAAACAGGCAGGTCATAATTACGAAAAAGCCTATGGCGGTTTTTCTGTCACACCAAAGTTCCCTCATGTCTCAACCCTGACCGCCCTTCTCAATGTCGCTACGATCAGTAACGATAACAACACCAAAGAGATGGTACGTTTTACACTAGAGCAGATGCACCTGGGTGGAATGTATGATCTTGTAGAAGGCGGGTTCTGCCGCTATTCAACTGATGAGAAGTGGTTAGTGCCCCATTTTGAGAAGATGACGTATGACAATGGGCTTCTCATCGAACTTTATACAAAGGCTTCATTGCAATTTGATGACAAACGCTTTTTAGTCACGGCCAAAGAGAGTGCAAACTTTATGCTTGAAAGAATGGCAGAAGATCATCTCTTCTACTCAGCCAGTGATGCAGACACTGAAGGTGAAGAGGGAAAATACTTTGTATATGACTTTCAAGAGGTCTCTGCACTTCTAAGTAAAAATGGTTATAAGCAAGATCAGATAGACGCCATCATGGCAGCACTCTCCATCACACCGGATGGAAACTTTGAAGGTCATAACGTTCTTCGTCTCACAGTAGAGGAACGTCCAGAGTGGTTTAATGAGGTGATGTCACTGCTTCAGAGCCTACGTCAAAATAGAGTGTATCCCTTTATAGACAAAAAGGTGCAAGTCTCTTGGAGTGCGATGATGATATCTTCGCTGTTTGCTCTTTCTGACACCGATGAAAGCTACCTAAGCAAAGCAACCCTCCATCTTGATAAACTTATAAAAACCATGTATATCGATGAAAATCTCTACCACTCAACACTCATACATAAAGCGCCTAAAGTCGAAGCCTTTCTGGAGGACTATGCCTACCTTGGACGCGCCTTGATCAAAGGGTATGAGTCCACTTTCGATGAGCACTATCTCATCCTTGCCCAACAACTTGCCAACACGGCTTTGACCAACTACTATGAAGATGGACGCTGGTACTTCTCCAAAGGCGAATTTGTGACTGAAGCGGATATTGGAGACAGTTCTTACCCAGGTTCTGTTGGCGTGATGGTGGACCTGCTTCTAAGTTTAGGATCTGTAGTTGATGCCAAATACAGACACTTTGCATTTAAAACACTCGAGTACTACTCTAAAAAGCTCACTAAAACACCGATATATTTCCCCTACCTTCTGGACCAGACCTTTCGATATCTCAAAGAAGATCGTATAGTCAAAGGTAAAAGTGAACTGCTTAAAGAGAGTGTAACAACCTTAACAAAGACGCAATACCCTTACACTAAACGTTATGCAAGCAGTGAAGCTGATGGATTTATGATCTGTGGACTGCAGAGCTGCTTTGCCAATACTGATGATGTTACCAAGGTCAATGAGCTGATCCAAACTTCTTTTTAAGAGCATTTCCTGCTCTTTCACTTCCCTCTTTACAATTTTTCAACACAACCGGGAATACAATTGAAGTAAAAGCACTTTATAAAAGATCAGTATAGATACAAAGCGTGATATCTTGAAAAATGGTAGTCAAAAAATATGGAAAGCAACATGTCACTGAAAAAGCATGACACTAATGATATAGTGCTAAGTGCTAAGAGGATGTCATCTGAGATGACATTTGCAAGTGAAATATTGACAAAAATTGATTTTATCTTCGATAAGTTAGATTTGGTGCAGATTGTGCGAAATATCTTGCCGACAGCGTACATCAGGTACGCCGAGAGTAAGATTTTCGTGCAAGGTGTGCCGAAGCTAGCTTATCGAAATGTTTTGGTCTTTAGCTACTTCTGTGAGCAGCTCACCCATCTTCTTCGCCGCAGCGATCATCTCTTCATCACTGTGGTCTTCTAAGATCATTCTCGAAATAGCAGGCAGTACATCAACAAAAAGCGGACGAGCCTCATCAAAGCTCATTTTTCCCTCTTTAATATTACTTCCTGTACTGTGCAGGACCATTGCCAGTCCTACAAAAAGCTCTTTACCGTCCAGTTCTACATCTGCCATACTATCTCCTTAGATAAACGCTAAGATCTCTTTTTCAATGTCCTCTTTTGCAATGATCGTATCTTGTGCAACTGCTTTGTCAAAAAGTTCATTGATCATGTCGGGGATCGTGATGTTTGCTTCTTGAGCGATAGATTTTAGTGCATCGATATCACGGGCATCGATCTCACCTGTCAATGCATTGGCAATTGTCGGCGAGAACTTTGTCCACTCTGCTGTTGAGTAGATAATGCTTTTGAGTGGTTTATCACTGCATGTCTCATAGGCTTTGAAACATGTCGCAGTGTGTGGGTCCATCAAGTAACCCTCTTCTTTAAACGCTTTTTTGATGTAAGCTTTACCTTCGTCACCACTACAGTAATCAGCAACAAAAAGTTCTTGCAGGGATGAAAGCTCATCTGCAGTCAGTTGGTAGACCTTATTATCATCAAGCTCTGCCATCAGCTCTTTGGTACGTGCTGCACCAAAAAGACCGTAGAGAACACGCTCGACGTTTGACGATTTCAAGATGTCCATTGCCGGTGACGTTGTTGCGATAAGGGCTTTGTTACGCATGTCGTAAGCACCCGTTTTTATTAGCTCGGTCAAGACATTGTTCTCATTCGAAGAGATCACCATCTTCTCAACAGGCAAGCCCATCTTCTGTGCATAGAAAGCACCCAATACATTACCAAAGTTTCCACTTGGCACGTTCAAATAGACATTTTCACCCATAGGGATCGCCTCTTGACGAACCAACTCAAGATAAGAGTGGATATGATAGATAATCTGAAAGATAATACGGCCAAAATTCACCGAGTTAGCTGCCGAAAGAGAGATGTTCTTCTTTTTCAGCTCATCTTTAAATGTCTTAGAAGCAAGGAGCTGTTTCAACGCTGATTGCGCATCGTCAAAGTTCCCTTTGATACCGATCACTTTGAGGTTTGAAGCATCTTCTGTCACCATCTGAAGACGTTGAACATCTGATGTTCCGCCGTCCGGGTAGAGACACGCGACCTGAACTTTGTCGCGGTTTTTAAATGTCTCGAGTGCAGCAGGACCGGTGTCACCACTTGTCGCGGCCAAGATAAGATAGTTCTCATCACGCTTCTGCGCAATGGCAGAGAGTACCTTTCCAAAAGGCTGAAGCGCCATGTCTTTAAAGGCACGGGTCGGTCCATGGTAGAGTTCGCTTACATAGAGATCCTCTTTGACCTTAACAACCGGAACCGGGTTTTTAGGATCATCAAACTTGTCATAAAGTGCCAGTGCTTCATCAATAACACTCTCTTCGATGTCGATCTCAAAACGCGTCAACATATCTTTTGCAAGTGTCTTGTAATCACTCTTAAGATGTTTTTCCAAAAATGCCTGACCTAGTGCCGGTAAGCTCTCTGGTACATATAGACCGCCAAAAGAGGCGATTGGGCTTAAAATAGCTTGCGAAAATGTGACTGATTCCGGGTGTTGACCGTCATTACCGCGTGTTTCAATAAAGTTCATAAACAACCTTCTGTTGGGCTACCTTGATCTATAAAAAGATGCCCTTATAATAATGGCGCGATTATAGCAAAATAGCGGTTACAAAAAAGTTTATGCACTGAGTAAACATCGAAATAGAGAAATTTGAGCTTAATATCTATCGTGCATTAAACTTCAGAATTAGAGTGATTACGTTTAAAAAATTTAAAGAAACTGACATATACTGTACCTATCAATAATAAGGATGATTCATGAAGATGATCACTCTCATCGCAATAAGTTCGGTTCTAACTCTTGGCTCACTGTATGGTGCTGATTTTAAAGTAGACAAGTCTCACACAGATCTTGGTTTCAAAGTCCGTCACATGATGGTCAGTAATACTAAAGGGAGCTTCGATGACTTTAGCGGAACATTTTCTTATGATCCCGACACTAAGCAGCTCTCTGCACTCCAGGGAGAAGCAAAAGCAGCTTCTATTAACACAGAAGATGCCAAACGCGATGATCACCTTAGAGGTCCGGACTTTTTTGATACCAAAAAACACCCAACCATTACAATGAAGTTTGTCAAACAAAAAGACGACAAAGTAACTGTTGCGCTTACAATAAAAGATGTCACTAAAAATATTACTCTAAAGATGGATGATGCTTCGGGAGCTGTCAAAGACCCTTGGGGGAACACTCGGGCAGGGTTTGCCTTGGAAGGCAAGATCAATCGTCAAGACTTTAATATCCAGTTCTCAAAAGCAATGGAGACCGGAGGCGTCATGGTAGGTGATGAAGTTAAACTTTCACTGGAGATCGAAGGTATTAAGGTCAAATAGTTTTATTATTAATAAAAGAGCTGATTTAACGCCAAAAAAACGCACTCATGTAACCAACAACACGTTTGTCATCACCTGAAGCATCTGCACTGGTTCTATAGTCAAGAAGTTGGCTTTTTAATCCCACGGTTTTTACTGCTTCAAGCAGCGCTTTTATACCATCGTATCCACAGGCTTCACACCCACTTTTGAGTAACTTACTATCGATCTGCTCGACTGCATCTAAACAGATAAAATCTTTATTGTGCGCTTCTTTTTTAGCGTAGTAGTGGCTTAGATCACTGCTGATAATGAGTAGATTGTCTGGATCGTTGAGCAGATGTACCATCAACTCAGTCAGCTCTCTTTTTGTGCTTTTTCCGTAGATTATCTCTATCACTTTTTTCTCCGGCATATAGTGATTGATAAACGGAAACTGTACTTCGGTGCTGTGCTCTTTTGCATGGGCCTCTTTCACAAAGCCAAAGGAAAACCTCTTATCAAGCTTTTGCAGATATTGTTCATCACTTCGCAAGAGACCGCAAGGGGTCTTCAGTGCCTCATACTTTGCGGCACTCAGCCCTTCAAAGTAGACACGGTGACTTGGTCCGATCACGATGATACGTTTAGCAGAGCTCTTTTGTGCCATAGCGTAAGCAAGGTTAGCTGTGTACCCGCTATACACATATCCTGCATGCGGTACGATCAGAGCGCGAGGGGTACCATTTGACACTGTTCGGTCACGCTGCTTGGCCTTTTGGTTAAAGGTAGTAAACCACTGCTCAGTTTCAGCACAACTTCCAGGATAGAACAATCCGGCATTGGGTGTTGGACGCCGGCTCAGGCTCTTTTCACTGTACTTTTTGGCATGGTAGCGAAAGATTTTTGGTCTCATACTCAAACATCCCTGCCCTAATCCCGCTTTTTGACATAGAGAGGTAAAGTACTCATCAAAACCATTAAACTGTTTCCATACCTGCGGCAGATAGGTCGCACGGTGTTTTCCGCTCTCAAGAACAATACCATCTTGACCTGTTCTAACCTGACGCCGCAGCGAATCAACAGAATCATATTTGATTGCCTCAGGCGCAGTAAGAATAGAGACTTCTACTTCTAGCTTGCCCAATTCATCTTTTTTCAGCGGTAAAAAACGGAGATCTTTAAAAGCGGCCGATCGGCTATTACTCACCAGATCATCAATGAGCGTTCTATGTGCTTGCAGCGAACCGATACAACCGCGCAGTTGTTCTCTCTTGTTCAATGTCACAAAGACAGCCGCATCTTTTTTTAAAAATGGGTGGGATGTTATTAGCGAAGATCTATCAATTAAAGTTTGCCCCGTAAGAGATTCAACAATGGCATCACGTGCCATACCGGTTATCAGAGAGGTGCTTGTTTCAGCAAATAGAGAAAAGGAGACCAGCAAAAAGTACAAAAGGAATAAGCGATACATAATGGTATATCTTACATCAATAATAGAGAGAGAGATCTTATTTAAGCGTTTTTTATTGGTTCAAGAGACTTAGTAGAACTACTTTAAGGCCTTTTTTGCCCACTTCACGTAATCTTTAGCCCCCTCAACAACAGGCAGAGCTATGATCTCCGGAATCTCATACGGATGAAGAGACAAGATCCTCTTCTCTACCGCTTTATAGTGTTCTTTGTCAGTTTTGATAAGAAGCAGTAACTCTTCATCTTCACAAAATTCACTCTCATAAATGTAAAAAGAGGTCATTTTAGGCAAGATGTTTACACAGGCACAAAGGTGTTCTTCTACCAACTTCTTGGCGATCTTCTTCGCCACTTTTTTAGACGGGACTGAACACTGTATTTGAATGAGTACTGTTTTCATCATAATACCTAGAGAGTGATCTCTGTACCGACACCCTCTTCTGTAAAGAGTTCTAACAGCATTGCGTGTTCGATACGGCCATCGATGATGTGCGCTTTTTTAACACCGCCGTCGATCGCTTCGAGACAGGCATCGACTTTTGGCACCATACCGCCCGAGATCGTTCCGTCAGCTTTCAAGGCTTCAACCTCATCTTCACTCAAAGACGAAAGCAGTTCCATCTCTTTGTTAAGCACACCGGCAGTGTCTGTCATAAAGATAACCTTATTGGCCCCCATTGCTTTTGCGATCTGCGATGCAGCGAAATCGGCATTGATGTTATAACCGGGGTGACCCATCGTATCTCCCGATGCGATCGGTGCGATGACTGGAATGAATTTTTCACGAAGCATCTTATGGATGACATCAGCATTAACATCTGTTATAGTTCCGGTCAGCCCCCATTTTGCATGCTCTTTAGGTTCCGCTTTGATGAAATGCGCATCTTTGCCATTAAGGCCTATCGCTTTGGCACCATGAGCATTCAGCAGTGAGACGATCTCATTGTTGACTTCACCACACAGGACCATCTCGACAATACGCATCACTTCAGGCGTTGTAACACGCTGACCGTCTACAAACTCTGTCGGGATCTCAAGCTTGCCCAACATCTCAGTGATTCTAGGACCACCGCCATGAACAACGACCGGGCGTATGCCGACAAGATACATCAATAAAATATCTTGTGCAAACTTCTCTTTAAGTTCCGGAGAGGTCTGAGCTGATCCGCCATACTTGATGACCACGATCTGCTCATTAAATTTTTTGATAAACGGCAGTGCTTCTAAGAGGGTCTGGACCTTTTTAGGCTTACTCTTCATTACTATTCTCTCTTGTAGAAATTTGTTCAGCTATATACGTATCTACTGCTGTTACGAACCCATCACTTAGTTCTAGACTCAGTTCCAACAGGCTCACGGGTAGATTGAATTGGCGAATTTTAACGTAATCTTTTAAAGTCACCAATAAACTCTCAGCACCTGTTCGCTCCAAGATGGCTTCGAGTTCGTTTTTTGTAAAGTAGTGATGATCTTCAAAATAGACCTTTTCTGTCACCTTTGGCAGATACGGGTCTAACCTTTCAGCCCTTGCAATCGCAGTAACAAGGACCATCTTATCTCTCTCATCAATCAACTTTACACTGCGTTTGAACTCTCGATTTTCTTGAATGACTAATGCCTCTTTACCTTTCCAAAGTCTCTCTCTATATGGACCGGCAGGAAGACAGAAGCTGTTTTTTGTCTCAACCTCGATCAATATGTCAAGTTTCTTGATCTGGTGTTTGTTATAGCCATCATCTAAAAAAACAAGCTTACAGCCCATCTCTTTAGCTTTTTCAATAGCACTCTCTCGTTTTTCACTCACTATCACTACAGCATGTGAAAGCGCATTGGCATAGAGCATCGCTTCATCGCCGCTGACATCAACATCTACCAAGATTTTTTTACCGTCAGAAACAACAACCATCCCCTCGCTTTTACGACCGTAACCGCGTAAAACAATGGCAATATTTTCATACCGGAGTGCTAAAGATGAGACGATAGGTGTCTTGCCGCTTCCGCCTACAGTGAGGTTACCGACACTGATAATGGGTACGTTAAAGTCTTGTGGTTTTTTACTTTTGTATCGGAGGTTCATCATGGCGCAGTAAAGTAAGCTGGGTGGCCAAAGCAGTAGTGATAGAAGTTTTTGAAAGAGGCTTGGCGCGTAAAGATAGCGCTCGCCCCATAGTGTCAGAACTTGTTTCAAACGCGTGTTTTCGCGACCTCTTTAATAGAGTCACAAATATAATTGACCTCTTTGTCTGTCATCGCTGCATAGATAGGAATCGACAAGATCGATTGATAGTTGCGAAGTGCCATTGGAAAGTCATTGATACGCAACATATATTTAGTTTTATAGTAACTCATTAGGTGCAGCGGTATGTAATGAAGACCGGTTGCAATCCCTTTTTTCTCCAACTCTCGTGCGAATGAGTCACGATTTTTATCGATCTTGATGATGTAGTTACTAAAAGAATGATCTTCTCTAACGACTGGAAGAGTAATGTGTTCAACCCCTTTGAGCTTCTCATTATAGTGTGCAGCGATCTCTTGCTGTCGGGCAATAGTCTGATCTTGACGAGAGAGCTGCACATCGATAAAGGCAGCGTCGAGGTCGCTCATGGTGTATTTGTTTCCAATAGCTGTCACATCATAGATATACTCTAGGCTATCTTCATCAACAACCAGTGCGTGGTTGCGAAGCAGTTTTGCCCGCTCCATAATATCTTCATCTTCCGTTACCAGCATACCGCCTTGGCAGATACTCTTTTTAAGATGCTGAGAGAAGCTAAAGCAGGTGATCGTAGCACCGGTAGAACCGATCTTCTGACCTCTATAAGTCCCACCAAGTGCATCACCGGCATCTTCGATGATCTTGATATTATAGATCTTAGCAATATTATAAAGTCGCTCAAGGTCCACCGGTTGACCTGCAGTGTGAGAGACGATGACTGCTTTTAGTTTTTTAGACTGATTGTCTTCTAAATAGTTTTCTAGCTTGTCAAGGTCGATGTTAAAAGTGTCAACGTCGATGTCAATAAAGGCCGGTTCTGCATCAAAATGGCGCACCACTTCAGGAACTGCAGGATAAGCGTTGACTGAACAGAGTACTTTGTCACCGCGTTTTAGGTCAATTGCCAACATAGCAAGGTGCAACGCACCTGTTCCGCTGGATGTTGAGACAGCATAAGATGCCCCGACATATGCCTGAAAATTATCTTCCAGGTCTTCAACCGCATAAAAAGCATCGCCGTTTAGGACATCAATGACCTTCTGTTGTTCTTTAGGTCCAACGTCTGTTCTGTAAAATGGTACTTGCATCTTCATTTCCTTTATAAAGTGATATCTCTAGGATAGTTAAAATCGTGGTTGATCGTTCTCGAAGTGAGTTTTGCGATAACCGGCATCTTGCGTTTGAATTGGTTTCTATAAATACGGGTAATGATAAGATCGGCAAGCTTAGCATCAACACCCGATGCCAACAACTCTTCTCTGCTCTTACGATCTTCAACATAAGCGCGTAAAGCGGCGTCAAGAACAGCGTAGCTGTAACCCAACTCCTCTTCATCGCTTTGACCTTCCCACAAATCAGCAGAAGGCGGTTTGTCTATAATAGAAGCCGGTACACCCAAATAGCGCGCCAGTTCAAAGACTTCGCTTTTGTACAGATCTCCTATAGGATTGATAGCCGAAGCCAAATCACCAAAAAGTGTGCCGTAACCCAACATCAATTCACTTTTGTTGCTTGTACCTAGAACCAAAGCCCCTTCATCTGCAGAGACATCAAAAAGTGTTGCCATTCGCATACGTGCTGAGAAATTCCCCTTACGAAGATTGCTCATACTGTCGTTTTCATACGCCTGTAAAAGTGGCGAGATGTCACAAGTAATCGCACGCATACCAAACTGTTTAACCAGCTCGTCAGCATCGTCCAATGAACTCTGCGACGAGTAGTGAGAAGGCATCTTGACACAAAGCAGATCGTCGCCAAAGGCTCTATGCGCCAAAATAGCCACAACAGCCGAATCAATCCCGCCACTCAGTCCCAACACAACATTTTTAAGACCAGTCTTACGTACCTCATCATCAATAAAGCGAACAAGAAAATCTGTGATCAGTGCGTATTTACTCATGCAGTAAAAACCTTAAAACAAAACTTAATTAATTATATTATATCTAACTTAGATTATTAATTTGTTTACAAAGTTTATTCAGTGAAAGTATTAAAAATAAAGCACTTTTTTAACATACTATTGTTTCTCTCTAATTTTGACAAATAAGATAGTTATTCACTAAAATACCTACTTTAGGGTATTTGCATTTAAGACAGCATCTGCATAGAGTATCCTCGCCACAACAGTTTTATGTCATAACAGACCTATATCACTTTTTTCTATATGTCTCATCTCCACAGAACATAACACATTGTTGACTAAGCCCTTAATTAGAACTTATCAACTCATTTTGTTCAAATTAGTCCATATTCGGAACTTTAATACACATCGGACTTATCACCGAATCCACTACTTTAAAAGGTCTAGATTCAACAAATATCACATATTGCAATATTTTCATACTGTTTTAAAACAAAACATATGTTCCAATAAGTCCCGATTTAAGCCATAAATGTATAAGATATACACTAATAAATAGTTGTACGTTTCCGCGTTACGAAGACGTACAACGGCCGGGCTGATCGCTAAACATGCGCTCAGCCCGGCCGTTAGACATATTATAAGGGCAGGTAGGCATGATAGAATGAAAAAGGACAGCTATAAAGAACTTCTTCGAGAACATCATACAGGGGCAATCGAAAAACGCCTGAAACTCCCAGCCAAGTCTCAGAATATTTCTGATGCTGTTCTTGGTGGAATAGACGGATGTGTAACGACCTTCGCTGTTGTCTCAAGTACTGTTGGTGCCGGCCTGCCTTCCTCTGTGGCCCTAATAATGGGTTTTGCTAATCTATTCGCAGACGGCTTTAGTATGGCTATAAGCAGTTATGAATCCATCCAGGCTGAGATAGAATTTGTAGAAGGAATCAGGCGGACTGAAGAAGAACATATTGACAAAGTGCCAGGTGGTGAACGCGAGGAGATACGGCAAATATTTCAAAAAAAAGGTTTTAAAGGAGAAACCCTTGAAGAGATCATTGATACGATATGCCAGGATCGACATTTATGGATCGAAACAATGCTCACAGAAGAACATGGAGTACAAAAAAGTGCCTCAAGCCCCTGGAAGTCGGCAATCACAACCTTTATTGCATTCCTTTTTGTTGGAGCAATGCCTTTGATACCATTTCTTATTCCAGCATTAGAGATGCAGCAGCAGTTTTCTCTAAGTACAGGTCTTGCTGGAATCATGTTCTTTTCAATCGGGGCAATTAAGGGCCTTGTATTTGCTAAGCCAGCATTTGTTTCTGGCCTAAGGACTCTATTCACAGGTGGCACAGCGGCAGGCCTTGCTTTCCTCGTGGGTTATATACTAAGAAATGCTTTTGGCATTGATGGATTATAAAAATGTTGTCGATAAGTTGCCTAACAATTGCATCCAACTGACCAGCAAAAGCGGTGTTTTGCTTCGCTACACTCTACTTTTTACTGGCATCTGATGCAGAACGTCATAAAATAAGAAGATCAACACATATGCCCTTCTAAAATCTTCTTTATCTCGTCACAGCTAAAACCTGCCTCTTGTCTCGCCTCAATGTTCACACCTTGTTTCTTGGGAAATGAGCCGGGGGAGTACTTTTGAATGATCTCAAAAAAGATGTCGGTTGAGACACCCTCTTTTTCACAGGCATACGTAAACCATCTATCCCCTTTTAGGACATGGTCGACCTCCTCCTGCAAAATGATTTTAAGGTAAAAGTGTATAAGCACTTACAAAGAGTTTATTGTGTTTTTAAACTATTTAAACATGGTCTTTAAAAGAACTTTTAACCAAAAATGTATTGCGTACAGTGCTAATGCACCAAAAATAAAAACAAAAACATCTTCTTTTACATCCGTTCGAATAGACCCTATAGAATCGACCGATAAGACAATGATGCCGGGAAGCATAAGCGGAATAGCAGCTATCGCGGCAGCCGTAGGTGCTTCTTTCATCATCATTAACACCAAAAGCATACCGACTACCAGTAATATTATCCCTACAGTCATCTCTATCCTTTGTCAGTAACTATTAACTATTAACTATTAACTATTAACTATTAACTATTAACTATTAACTATTATAAAATTTATAACATAAATGAGTTAAGGAGAGCTCTTAACTCTTATCACTTCAGAAGTTTAAAGAGATATCTTTACCGCTATTCACACTGATGATCTAGCAATATCTGTTTCATCTCCCCGCAGCTAAACCCAGCCTCTTTTCGCGCTTCAATATTCACTCCATTTTTCTTTGGAAAAGCGCCAGGCGAATACTTTTCGATGATGTCAAAAAAAGTGTCTGGTGAAACACCATCTTTTTCACACGCATAGTTAAACCATCTGTCGCCTTTGAGTACATGGTCGATCTCTTCGTGCAAAATGATCTTGAGTGCTGCTTTGATCTTCTCTAACATCGGATCACTCGGCAGATTCTCCAAGCGCTCAAGTACTGCAGGCGTAGCGTCAAGCCCGTTGGCTTCTAAGTAGCGGGGGACAACGGCCATACGATCAACCAGGTTCTGTGTTTTGTACGAGGCCTCAAACAGAGAGTTGTGGACATCCAGGTCGCCATACTTGGCACCCAACTCTTCGAGCAGAGTGTTGAGCATCTCAAAATGGCGTATCTCATCATCGGCCACTTCCAGCCAGTCATCGTAATAGGCTTTTGGCAGACCTTGAAAGCGGTAGGCATGGTCCAAGGCAAGATCGATTGCACTGTACTCGATGTGGGCGATGGCATGAAGCAAGATGATCTTGCCGTTGTCCGTAGTCAATTTTCGCCGTTTTGGTACTTTTAGAGGATGAACCACATTGCAAAACGAAGCGTAACTCGGTGTTGTAAATACTGTAGGTGAAAACGTCTCTTCAAATACTATGTCACCTGCTTGATACAGGGCATAAAATGTTCGGAATGCCTCAAACTTTTCTGAAGGATTGGCACTAGTAATGATCGTCTCTAAGGTTTTATAAAAATTCATAGGTATAATTTTACCAACATTATACGAAAGAGTTTCAATGCAGATCAAAGTTCAGCCTATGGGCATGTACCAAACCAACTGTTATATCGTCACGGTTGACGGTAAAGACTTCATTATCGACCCCGGTGTCAACGCAACTGAGTGGGTCAAAGCCAATGTCACTAACCCTGTCGCGGTACTTAACACCCATGCCCACTTTGATCACGTCTGGTCAAACCAAGAGGTCAAA
>JBATWM010000205.1:0-5836 GCA_049672605.1 Sulfurimonadaceae bacterium | reverse complement strand
ACCTCTTCCACATGAACGATCTCATACTCTTCACCATCTTTTTTACGTTTCTGACGTACTTTAACATTTTCCCATCCGGCAGCGATCTCGCCTTTAGGGTTAATGATGTAGGTCGAACGGACGATTCCCATATACTCTTTGCCGTAGTTCTTTTTCAGCTGCCAGACACCAAACTCTTGCATCATCGTTGTCTCTTCATCGCTCAGCAGGGTGATACCAAGGTCCTGTTTAGCAATGAAGTTCTGGTGCTTTTTCGGTGAGTCAGCACTTACACCTAGAATGATTGCATTAAGAGAGTCAAAGTCCGGCATCTGTGCTGTAAAGTCGCATGCTTGCGTTGTACAGCCAGGCGTGTTGTCTTTTGGATAGAAGTAGAGAACGATCCACTTACCTTTAAGATCGCGCAGACAGATCTCAACCTCATCTTGGTTTGGTAGACAAAACTCCGGTGCTTTTGTTCCAATTTCTAACATATACAGATCCTTTAATTTATCAATTATTATCGTTTGACATTATATAGAACTTTTTCGTTTAAAGGTTAATACGACATAGATAACAGCGATCAGTATCGCCATACCAAAAAGAAAAAGACTCCCTTCTACAACAACACCATGTGCATCACCCTCACTAGAGCCAAACATGTACCCAACCGCCAACATAAACCCAACCCAGATGATGTTAGCAGCGTAGGTAAAGGGGATGAAATAGCGAAAAGGCATGTGAGACAGCCCTGCAGGCAGAGAGATATATTGACCAAGTCCAGGTGTCAGTGGAGCGACAAAGACAGATATCTTTCCATGGGAATTAAAAAAGTTTGTGACCTTGTCAATAAATGTCACTTTGTGAGAGAGTATCTTTTTAATGATCAATTTAGCAAAAAAGTAGTTGATGAGGGCGCCGCTCAAACTGCCAAGCGAGCCGCTAAGAAGCAACAACCAATAGTTCATTTGACCCTGAGACGCTAAATAGCCCGCCGGCACTAGCACCAATTCACTTGGTACCGGCACAAAGGTGCCGACCATCACCATATAGAAGTAGATACCGAGGTAGCCCATACTCTCTGTAACGGAGAGTAAAAAAGTGATGAGCGTGTCTAACATTCTAAACTGTTCTCATCAAAGACTTTGCCTGCGAACTTCTCACTAAAAAGCTCAGCTGCAATACCATTGCCTTTTTTTAGTTCTTCTCCAGATGGGTCTAAGATCGGCGTTGTTCCCAAACCACAGCTTGGTGAT
The DNA here is from genome assembly GCA_049672605.1 of Sulfurimonadaceae bacterium. GTDB lineage: Bacteria > Campylobacterota > Campylobacteria > Campylobacterales > Sulfurimonadaceae > Sulfonitrofixus. The sequence goes on along the minus strand of JBATWM010000205.1, from coordinate 4,601 downwards.
TTGGATTTGAGTACAACAAGGTCAGCATCAGGATGCGCTTCCATCATCTTTTGTGTCTGAAGTTTTAAGGCTGTTGTCACTTCGATTTGACTGTTATCAGTCATGACCCTGTACTCATCATCTACTTTAATAACAGAGATACGTTCGCGCGGTGTTCCCATAACAGGGTCTTCAGGGCAGAAAGGGATGATCTCATACTCTTTGAGTGCTTCGATGACAGAATTATTTACCTTAGTAGTTCCATCATAACGAACACTTTCGCCTAAAAGGCACGCAGAGACGATTGCTTTCTTTTTACGCACTAATAATCCTATTTATCTTACTTTATCCGATGAAAATGTGCATTTAGCACATTTCTCATTCGGCATATCATCATAACGAACAGTTTCACCCAATAAGCATGCTGAGACTATGGCTTTCTTTTTACGCATAAGTTCTCCTATGCATAGGCTCCGACGCTGGTTCACAAGTGAACATCAGCTCTGGTTTTAAAGCTATGAACAACAAGCAGTTGTTATTCACTTCACGCTTTTCTCCTAAAAGACATGCGGAAACAATCGCCTTCTTCTTACCCACTAAAAGTCCTGACTTAACAGATGACGATTGACTTGATCTCTGTCATCTCTTCAATAGCAAACTTCGGACCTTCACGTCCAACACCACTCAACTTCACCCCGCCGTAAGGCTGAATGTCGAAACGGAGTGTTGGCATATCATTGATGACTATCCCACCGGCTTCGAGTTCGTCAATAGCTCGCTGAGTCAGTGAAAGGTCATTAGTAAAGATCGAGAACTGCAGGCCGTACGGTGAGTTGTTCATTCTAGGTGCTGCGTCATCAAATCCATCGACTTTGACTAAAGAGACAATAGGAGCAAAGACCTCTTCGCAGACAATCGCCATATCGTCAGTAACATCTGCCATAACAGTCGGATGGAACATTGTCCCTTCACATTTGACCTCAGTGACTGCTCGTGCACCTTCGTCGATAGCAGACTGCACCCATGAGAGTGCTCTCTGTGCCGACTCTACATCGATCAGTGGGCCCATAAAGGTGTCGTCATCATACGGTGAACCAACAACTAGTTTGTTTGTTTCTCCTGCTATTTTCTCTGCAAATTCATCATACACAGAAGCATCTACATAGATTCGTTGCAGTGAGATACAGACCTGCCCTGAGTTGACAAAAGCACCTAGTGCACAACGGTTAGCTGCAAGGTCAAGGTCAGCACTTTTATCGATATAAGTTGCTGCATTACCGCCAAGTTCTAAACTCACTTTTTTAATGCCGGCTGATTTAGTGATGATGTTACCAACAGGTACCGAACCGGTAAAACTGATAACACGAGGGATATCAGAGCCAACCAAGGTCGAACCCACCTCAGCATCACCATAGACAACACTTAGTGCATCTTTGACAGCATATTCACTCTCTATGAATAGCTTGGCAAATTTGTACGCCGTCATAGGGGCTTCCGGTGTTGGTTTCAAGACCACCGTGTTCCCTGCCACCAAAGCCGGTGCCAATTTATGCGCTACAAGGTTAAGTGGGAAATTAAACGGTGTGATCGCCGCAACTACACCCACCGGTTCACGTCTAAAAAAGGCCATTGTCTTTTTACCACTCGGCATCGCATCAGTGTTGATCGTCTCACCGTGCATCGTTCGCATCGTCTCAGCAGACAGTGTCACGGTCTCTATACATCGGTCAACCTCAATACGTGCGAAAGCTATCGGCTTGCCGACTTCTGCTGTAATAGTCTGCGCCATATCTTCACGGTTCTCTCGCAGTTTTTGCGCAACATCCAGAAGCCATGAACAGCGTTGTGATAGAGTTGATGCTTTAGCAGCTTTTGTAGCTTCCTGCGCGATCTTAAGCGCTTTTTCTGTCTCTTTAACACCACATACAGGCGCTGTTGAAACCACCTTTCCATCAAAAGGACTTTGGCGTTCACTTCTACTTGTTGTTTCGGCTTCTGTTGAACCGTAAAATATTTTTGCTTGCATAATTGATCCTATAATATCTATTTCATGGTACTCTTAAATTCGGTGATACAACCACTCTTATGTCAGCTACTCTCGTCATTGTCGTCTTGGCCCGCTATCTACGCCTCTCTTTAAAGGAGTAGATACTGAATCAAGTTCAGAATGACAAATTGTTTGACACCTTGAAAGTCTGAGTTTATATACAGACATTTTAGCATCTTAACTTTATGATTATTCCAAATAGATTTTTTAACATCGTTCTTACTAAGTTAACTCTAAAATTCCATCATCAAATAAAGGTATAACTATGAACTTAACTATTACACCATCTCGTCTAGGTGACAAACCACCTGTAACAAAAGCGTATCCTGCATTTATGCAACAGATCGGTGAAGAGCGTTTTAGAAAAGTGGTATCTGACCACTATGAACTACTTAAAGATAGCTCGATCAAAGATCTCTTCCCAATCGATAATCCCGAAGAGTTTGCAGCGGCAAAAAAACATGCGGCTGACTTCATGATCCAGATCTGTGGCGGACCGGCTTACTTCAACGCATCTCGTGGTGCACCCCAAATGGGCCGTCGTCATGCGCCGTTTGCTATTACTGCAGAAGCACGTGTTGTCTGGCTAGAGCTTTATGCACAAGTTCTTAGTGGATTAGTCGAAGATGGTGTCTCTGAAGAGAATATAGAATCATTCTGGCGCTACCTAGAGGTCTTTTCAAAACATATGGTCAATACACCGAGTAATAATACATTTAGGTTTTAAACGGGAAACGGGAAACGGGAAACGGGAAACGGGAAACGGGAAACGAAAGATGGCGAAGCTCATCTTAAACAGTTCTTGAACAGGTAAAAGTTTCAGATTTGGTGCAGGTTGTGCGAAATGTTTGCCCGATAGCGTGCTAGTGCACGTGGAGAGGCAAACTTTCGTGCAAGATGCGCTGAAGCTAGAACTTTTATTTAGGAGATTCCCAGGCGTAGGTCACCATTGCTGTATTCTCTTGATTACCCCACTCCTGAATAGAGGCATCATAAACTTTCAACTTTTTAAAATTAAATACTTTGCTTAATACATACCAATTCATAGAAGCTTCGTAACCATCAAGCCCATACAAAATGACCTCTTCCTCTGGGTCTAGTTTTAAACCATGCAGATAGATCGCTTCAAGTATCTCTCTTTCTGCCAGAGTGTTATCACTCAAAAAACTGTTTTTCCAGTAACTGCTTACAGCCCCCTCGATATGCCCAAGACGATAGACTCCCGGACTCTTATATGTCCCAAAATAGTATTTACTGACACGAGCGTCTAGTGTAGTCGCTTTATCAATGTGTTGCGCAACATAATGACTGTCTACAATCAATTCATTATTTGGATGAGCCACAAAATTAGAAGGAGTTATAGCGCTAACAACTTTTGTACCGTCATACTCATAGAGCCACTCTTCATAGCTGCCGTTTAAAATAGAGAGGTTGGTGTGGCCGAGTCTATGAAGTACTAAGGCGAAATAACTGGCGTTGAGCAGGCCATTGGGGCTGTTATGGTCATATATGACCACATAGGAATCATTTTCAATACCTAGTTGACGAATAAGTTTGACAAGATGAGGAATCTCTTGCATCTCATAATGATCGCCGACTCGTTTACAATATTGTGCGATGTTAACATACTTTGCAGTAGGGATATGGCCTTTGTGATAAACACCATGACTGCCAACATCTAAAACAGTGAGTTTATCACTACCAATTTTGTCATGAAGGTCTTGGGCGCTGATAAAAGCTTCTGCACTAAAAAGAGAGATTGAAAAGAGAGTTAAAAGGATAAAATATTTCATAATGCACCTACCAAAAAAATTGTGTAATTTCTATAATAGGAATAAAAAGCTTTTATATAAATTAATAAATGTTATTAATTATTACATAATAATGATATACTCTTGTAGTATTTAGGGCACCTCTAAAGAGCCTAGTTAGCCTAACTCTTTCTCGATGCTTTTTCGGTAATACCACTCAGTCCAAATCGGCGAGCAAGCTCTTGTTTAATACGATCCGGTGAGATGTTTCTATAACCAAGAGCGACCATAACATGGTACGTAAGATCAGCACACTCATAAATAATCTCATCTTCATCATTGTCTTTAACAGCAAAGCTGAATTCACCTGCCTCTTCAACTACCTTCTTCAAGATGTCATTTTCACCTTTTGAGAAAAGTTTGGCAGTCCATGAACTTTCAGGGTCTGCATGTTTACGATCTAAGATGGTGTGATAGAGAGTGTCGATAACCCCATACATCGCATCAGTGTCTACACTTTTATCAATGGTGACTTCTCCAGAATCAAGTTCTGTAAAAAAACAAGATTTACGCCCGGTATGACAAGCAACACCGTCTTGTTTGACTTTAAGCAGCAGCGTGTCATTGTCGCAGTCGATCATAAACGAGTCAATGTGTTGAAGGTGGTTAGAGCTCTCACCTTTTTTCCAGATACGCTGTTTAGAACGAGAGAAGTAGTGTGCCAACTTCGTCTCTAGTGAAAGTTGAAGGGCTTCTCTATTCATATAGGCCATCATCAATACTTCGTTTGTTGTACTATCTTGAACGATCACAGGCAGCAGTTC
>JBATWM010000204.1:0-1752 GCA_049672605.1 Sulfurimonadaceae bacterium | reverse complement strand
CGTATTTTGAGAAAAATGCTAATATTGAAAGAGAATACCAGATTAGCGAATAGGTTAACAAAAAATATTAAATTGTTTGTTGCAACAAGATTATTTGATGCTATATATAGAAGAGAATTTGCATTACTCAAATATATTATTCAAACAGTTGTAAAAGATGAGGAAATAAACAGTTTTGAAATTTTAGTATTGCTGCCTAAAATTATATTCACAAAAATAAAAAATAAAAAGTTTTCAAAATTTTTTTCTAAAGATGAAAAAAAGATTTGATGAGATTCTGCAACAAAATGGAAAGATAATTGAATTGGTAGTACACCCATCCTATCACAATAATGAAGTTCAATTCTTGACAGATCCAAAAACAATCATGAGGAGTAAAGATTTTTTGATTAATTACGGGGATATATAGTGTTATTAGTAAATTTAACAATGAATGGGGGAGGGTTCATTCTTAAACGGTAAAATATAAAGAGGTATAAAAAATGCTTAAAAGTTTAAATTTACAAATGCAGAGGGTAAGAAATATAGTTGATTATCTTTTTGTTTATTTATTAATTTCCCTTTCAGGTAATCAAGTTTTTGGGGAAACAGCATTAATCGTAACATTTTTGTTGTCAATTTTATTATTTTTATATCGGAAAGAACAACTAAATCGTAGTTATATATATTTTATCTTCATACTAATTACCATTTTACTTTTACAAACTGTTAAGTTCGACTTTTATCCATGGGTAACTATGTCCGGTGTTATTATCCGAATTTCGCTTGCTTATTTTATTATAAAAAGTATAGGTGAAACATTTATTGATAAATATATTAACACTATGATTGTTATAAGTCTGGTAAGTACTGTTGTTTATTTTGCGATTAATCTTATTCCCGGATTGTCAAATTATTTGATCAATACATTTACACTTTATGTGATACGCCCTGATGATGAATATTCTAATATTCGATATTTTTTTGGTTTTTATACTATAGTAATTTCCCCTACCGATTTAAGTCATACATTGATAAGAAATCACGGCCCGTTTTGGGAAGCCGGTGTTATGGGCGGATATGTTATGTTAGCAATGATTTTCAATGCCTTGAAAACAGGCCAGATTTTCAATAAAGCAGGACTGTTTCTAATGATTGTATTATTAACAACGATCTCAACAACAGCAGTCTTGGCGGCATTTATATTTGTATTTTTTTATTTACTAGCAATAAAAAAACATAAACTATTAAAATGGATTATGGTACCTATAATAATCATAACAGGATATGTTTCATTTTTCAGTCTAGATTTTTTAGGTGATAAAATTATGTATCGATTAGAATTGGCTCAACAGTCGTCAGAAGTAAACAGTGACAGAAGTTCTCGGTTTTTGGATGTCGTGCGCGATTGGAAGGATTTTCAAGGTCACGAAATCATTGGCAGGGGAGTCCATTCTGAAACACGCTTTGGAAAAACAACTAAAATGTCTGGGCTTACAGCAAGGACAAATGGTATTACAGATCACTTATTACGATATGGATCTGTTTTTTTGATCATTACATTTTTTTTAATATATAAAAGTCAATTGGCCGTACTGCGGCATTATCGTCATCTTAATAAAATATTTGCGATAGGCACAACAATAGTTATATTTATACTTTTGCAATCTGAACCATATTTTAATTATCCATTTTTTTGGGGATTGACTTTTTTGTATATAATTTATATAAATAATGAAGAAAAGGAAGATGATGCTTTATATCGTAACACCA
>JBATWM010000203.1:0-13891 GCA_049672605.1 Sulfurimonadaceae bacterium | reverse complement strand
AAAAATCAGAGAACAGCTCCAGGTAAGCCGATGGTGTAATTTTCAGTTCATGATAATATTCTTGCATCTACTGTACTTCCTTCAAGGCTTTTTCGAGGTCAAGTGTTCCCTCATAATAGGCTTTACCCACGATAACACCTTCGATCTCGCCTGTTGCTTGCAGTGCATCGATATCGCTTCTGTCTTTTAGACCGCCGCTCGCAATGGTTGGTACGCCAGAGGCACGTGCGATCTCAAGTGTAAAGTCAACATTGACGCCTGTCAGCATGCCGTCACGACCGACATCGGTACAGATAATAGCCTCAACACCTGCCTCAGCAAATGCTTTAGCCAAGTCTGTTGCCTTCATCTCACTCACTTCACCCCAGCCTTCAACTGCCACATAACCATCAATGGCATCTATCCCGACAACAATCGGGTACTTTGCCGCCATATCTCTGACAAACTGCGGGTCTTTTACGGCGATAGAGCCTAAGATAACACGGTCAATACCCAGCTCAAGGTAACGTTTGATCGTCTCTTCATCACGGATTCCGCCGCCAAGTTCGAGTTTTACACTGCAGTTTGCACGGATCTTTTTAATCTCTTCATGATTAACAGGTTCACCGGCAAAGGCACCGTTCAAGTCCACTAAGTGCACCCACTCCGCACCCATCTTCTCAAAACTTTTAACCAGTTCGCTAGGCTCATCTGAGTATATCTTTGCACTCTCCATCAACCCTTTTGAGAGGCGTACCGCCTTACCGTCTTTGAGGTCTATTGCTGGGAATAGTGTCATATGTCTTCCTTATAAAGTAATAAAATTTTCTAAGATCTGAAGCCCGTTTTTATGGCTTTTTTCCGGGTGAGGCTGAATGCCCATCACATTGTCGTTTGCTACGGCGCTTGTAAAACTGTAACCATACTCTGTCCGACCGATCGTATTGCTCGGGTCTTCACAAACTGCATGGAATGAGTGGACAAAGTAGAGGTAATGCTCATCATCTAGCTCTTTAAAAAGCGGGTGTTCCTTGGTGAACATACGGTTCCAGCCCATATGCGGCACCTTAAGAGGGTGTGAAAAACGGGTGGTATCAAAGGCCTGTACGTGCCCTTTGATCAGACCGAGTCCTTCACTGTGACCGAACTCCTGGCTTGACTCAAAAAGCAGCTGCATCCCCAGACAGATCCCCAACATCGGGTCACCGCCTTTAGCATACGCTTTTATCGCGGCATCCATGTTACGCTCTTTAAGATGCTCCATCGCATCACCAAAGGCACCGACACCCGGTAAGATCAACTTATCGTAGGTATGGAATTTGTCCGGGTCAGACTCGACAACGGCGTCAACGCCCAACAGTTTAAACGCGTTTTTAACAGAGGCTAGGTTGCCCATATTGTAATCAACGATCCCTATCATTCTCAACTTTCTTTCCAGTAAATTTTATATAGATCGCAAGCGATATCAGCAGCATCGACACACTTCCGACAATATAGATGGCATTGATCAGCTTGTCCGGTTCCGTCATCGCAAATTTGAAGACCAGCATCAAGGCTTCAATAGAGAGTGCGATGATGATAGAGCCCAAAAACCGCACCATCGTCTTATGCGGGTCAGCGGTACTTTGGCTCTCCGTATGACGCCCCAAGACCTCCTCTTCAAAGAGGGTCTTCACCAGATCGAAGATGGCAAGGGCCAGTGTCAACAAGATGGTCGCACTAAAGATCTCGTTGATCTCGATATTGTTGACACCGATACCTTGTGTAAAGAAGTAACCGATCCCTTTTAAGAAGAGCAGCAGTGCCACCATCGCCAACACGACAGTAAACGCGGCGTAACCAAAACGAAAAAACCGTCCTGAGATTGACTTCATCGGCATCGGGTGTGCTATTTTTAAAACAGCGCTAAGCGGCATGTCCAGACAGGCCACATACTTGATCTCACCATTGGAATCAAAGATGGGTTTTGAAGCAGTGATCGTCAGATCTTGTGTGATGAGCGAAGGGTATGGATCCGTGATCGTACAGCGCTTCTCTTTCATCGCACGGTAGTAGTAGGCACGACTGGCACGTGACTGGTTAATACAGGCGTCCGTATGGGTACCGTCCGGCAGATAGGTCGGTGTGACCTGGTCGCCTTTCTCATTGAGGAGATAGACCCCTTCACAGTCCTGCAGATCACCCATAATCTTGCGCAGACGGTCCATGACCGATTTTTCAGAGATAGAGGGCAGATTGTTCGGCAGGTTTTTTGAAAGAAGATAACAGAAGTAGGCACGGGCCTGGGTACGGCTCTCACCATAATGCTGGATATCACGTGTTAACATTGCTACTCCTATTGCTTTTTCTCTAAATATAGTGTGTTTAATATTCGCGATTATAGCTAAGAGTTCATTAATAGGCCGTTTGCTTATGGTTATGAGCGTGCAAGAGGCACCTCTAATAATCCTTTTGTTATAGTGTCGGTATGAATAAAAAGCCACTACGCATTGCCCTTGTAAGACTCACCGCTCTCGGTGACATCATCAACGGCACCATTGTCCTGCAGCTCATCAAAAAGCACTATCCGGACGCAGAGATAGAGTGGTTTTGCGAAGAGGCTTTCGCCTCGATCTTACACGGGCATCCTGACCTAAAAAAAGTCCATGCCGTCCCCATAAAACGCATCAAAAAAGAGAAAGAGTTCGCCCTTTTGAAAGCGACCATCAGAGGACTCAAGGCTTCCGGTCCTTTTGAGAAGATCATCGACATGCAGGGGCTTATAAAGTCCGCCGTTGTGGCCCGTTTCATCGGTAAAAACATCCACGGTTTTGACAGTGTTTCTGCCAGAGAATCTGTCGCATCATGGTTTTATAAAACAACCTCGAACATCCCTTATGAAAACAACGTCATAAGACGCAACATCGATGTCGTTGCCGATGCCCTGGGGTTCAGCGTCACGGACGAAGAGATCCTTGACAAAAAGCCCTGTTTTCCAGCACAGACCAGACCACCATTTTTAACCTCGGACACTAAAAACATCGCTATGGTCATCGGCGCGTCTTGGCCCTCAAAAGAGTACCCTCAAGAGAAGTTTGTCGAGCTCTGTTTTGCGCTGGAGACCTGTCACTGTATTTTAATCTGGGGAAGTGAAAGAGAGAGAGAATACGCCGACTTCATCGCGGAACGCGCCTCGAATGCGACGGTCGCACCTAAACTCTCCTTAGCTGAACTGAGAGCTACTATAGAGCATTGTGACCTCACCATCGGAAATGATACCGGTCCAACCCACTTGGCGTGGGCTATGAACCGTCCATCCATCACTCTTTTTGGACCGACAAACACTCGAATGATCTATGAGACAGCTATTAACCAAGCATGCGAATCTGACTCAAAGGTCGATATCAACAAAATCGACAAACAGGACTACTCTATCCAAACGATTACTGTTGATGAGATCACACTCAAAGCAAAAAAGCTGTTAGAGTCAAGCTGACCTAACAATTACCCAACCCTCTACTCACACAATTACTACATTTTTTTTAAATGATTCGCCAAATAAATGGTAAAAGGGCACCTCTAAAAACCATAGTCACTCTCAGAGGGAAGAAGTACCTACTCTGCGTTGGAAGCATATTACCGTTTCAGACATCCCACAGCCTATCAACTGCAAAATGGGCGGCACCTAACAGTGCAGTTTCAGGGTTCAAAGCGATTTTTACCTGCATACCTCGTAGCATCTCCTCAAAACGACCCTTGCTTGCAAACCCGTTCATAAAGTGACTGTTGGTGATTATTGGTAAAATTTTAGGGGCAATCCCGCCACCGATATAGACCCCGCCCAATGACATGGTTTTTAACGCAAGGTTTCCTGCTTCAGCCCCATATATTTCTGCGAAAAGCCGCAGTGTTTCCATGCACAGAGGGTCATTCTGGCTTAACGCGCATTCGCTGACCATAGCACTGCGCTCCTTACCTTCGGGGATGTTCATCATTGAGGCCGGTTGCGGTGCAAAACCGCTCTCATGCAAAAATTCATACAGTGTGTAGATTCCCGGACCCGATAAGATCCTTTCAAAACTGACATGTCCGGGATAGCGGTTACGCATCCATTTTAACAGTTCATCTTGTTGTGCTGTTAGTGGTGCAAAATCACTGTGCCCTCCTTCTGAACCGATGGGGTGATAGTGTCTGCCATCGTAATAGAGCATGGCCTCTCCTAGTCCTGTCCCGGCAGCGATAACCGCGCGATTGCCATTGACGGCTCGTCCTGTTGGATTGAGGTCGACAAATTCATCATCGGGTAGATGCAATATACCGTATGCGGTCGCTTCGAGATCATTCATCAAACGAACCTTATCTGTATTCAGGTGTTTACGCAGATCAGAAGTTGTGATCTCCCATGGCAGATTGGTGGTACGACAACGTCCATCGATCACGGGACCTGCAATCCCAAAACACGCAGCATCGATCAGCGGCATTGAGGTACGCTGTTCAAACTCGATTATAACGTCTGTAAGACACGAAAATTCCCGGCTGGCGAACTGATGCTGTGCCTGAACTTTAAGTGTGCCATCCACCCATTCAAACAGTGCCAGGTTGGTCTTGGTCCCGCCTATGTCGCCTGCAAGTATCATGCTGCAGCTCCTTCTAATATGAATGCGCAATGCGCAAAGCCCATTGCACTGCGCCTAAAGCTTGACTCTGACGCGTCAGAAATACGTTTTGAACGTTTGTGTTGTGCTTTCATGATGAAAACCCTGCTGCCAGCAAAAACATAAACGCTTCGATGAACACCTCGTCAGCCTCATAAGGCGAGAGTTTGTAAAACGCCTCCCATGCCTGCCCGCGTTCCTCAACGTAATTTTCCGAACTGTTCTCTTTTTCCCAGTTGATCCTCACGGCATGCCCGATCAGAACATCCAGGATCAGGTCGTTGTCAACACGGAATTCCGGATTTTGTTTAAAGAGCCAGGCCAGACTTTCAATGAGCTCGATGTTCAACTGACGATAATCCGGTGCATGAATACTCTGCAACAGCCCGTCAATGCGGAGTGCAAAACTTCGCTCTCCCGCGGTCGAGTCCAGGGTGTGCTCCGAGCCCATACGGTTTTGGACGCTGTATTTATCCCCGATCACCAGCCCCTTACACTGCTGCAACAAGTACCATATGTCTTCGTAAAAGCTCGGGGAGAGGCGACCGATCATCCCGGTATGCTGCCGCCACTGGGCCCAGTCGTCGAATTCAGACAGATCGGTTTCAAGCGGCATAGTTTTGACGGAATCAAGATTCGGTACTCCCGTAGCAGAGAGGTTCTCCTGATTGGCCATCTGCGTGACCTCTCTTGTGAAAGAGCTCAAGATAGAGCGGAGACGGTCATAGATGTCATGCGGTGCCAAACCCAGCAATAGTTCGTAAGCATCGCTTATAGACAGGTCTCTTTCACGGCTTATCTGTCCCACCAGCAACTGAACAAAGTACCAGGTACGCAGCGTCAGCATGTTCTGAAACAGTTCCGGCTGGGTACGGATAAGATGCCCAAGGTGCAATATGACCTCCTGGGTCAACACGCTCTCTGCGGCATTGCTGCCGCAGTATTCGGCGATGGTCTTGACAATAGCCGTACTTTCATGAGGTTTGGAGAAGGTGGCTTTTTCGTAGTAAGAACGGCCGACAGCCAGACGCTTTTGACGAATGACAATATCGAGCAGGGTGTCTTCCAGACGGTCATCATATTTCCCGGTGGTAGCCGCTATACGGCGGACCACGGCCCAATCATGACAGACCGTTGCAGTCTCGTAAAGCTGCTCTGCAATAAAGGACAATGTTAATTCTCCTTGTTCAACCAGGACCTTAAAATCAGCTCCGTTACGCTGCCACAACAGGCCGAGGGCATTGGCCTGCGCCTTACGGTTCCCGCTACTGACAAGTATAGTTGTCAAAGAGGCATCGTCTTGTGTTTCAAGTTGCTGCAGCTGCTCTGCAGAGAGTGGTTTATTCTCATCCGCGTCCGATGAAGAGGTACAGATGTCTTTACTGCCCGATTGCGGCTCCAGGTCTTTCAGAGCAACGCCATCCAGATAATCAATACGCTCCACAGACGCTGTTTTCAACAACTGCTCCAAAGGTCCGCTTTTGATCACCACTGAATCGCACTCTCCACTCTGTATAGCATGTAACAGTTCAAGTATGACACCCTGTTCATTGTCTGTAAGCATATCTTCGCGTACAAGAAATGGAATGATAGGTTGACCCGGCTGGTCCCAGTGCATGGAGAGAAACTTTATAGATGCATGAAAATTTTCGACCAGCAGTTTGTTGTCGTAACTGAAATAAAACCCCTGTGGATTAAAATAGTAGGGAAGAAAAAAGATCTCCTCACCGCCAAGCAGATGCAAACGCGCTGTTGTAATGGTCCGTGTCACCATCAGCGGCCGACCGCTCAGTGAAAGCTTCTCGTTTTTACCCAGTAACGTATGCGCCTCTGAAAGCTGGGCTGCATGCATTATTCTTATGGGTTTGACCTCTTCTAGCGTTTCGCTGTTGAGTCCCAGGTCAAGCAATTGTTGTTTGACAGACTCATTTTCTGCCAACACTGAGACAAGGGGATGGGTACTGCGTTTATGACCGATTCGACCCCGGCGACGCAAAGGATCGATATCGCTGGGGCGCAACACACCGTCAAGGATCATCTCCGAGAGCATAAAAAGGCTTTGTGCCCAGACCAACGGCACATTTTCATTGGGGATCCGTGTCTGACTTCCCGGGTTCTGTTTTTCAGCGGCTATCAGCTCTTTGGGAACAATGTAGAGCTCCGGTAACAGCCGTTGGCCATCTTGTTCAACAAACAAGGGTTCCAGTTTTTTCTGCCACCGCTTGATCTCTTCGGCATCTTCGCGCATCAGTGCATCAAGCAGCAGATAGGTAAAAAATAGCGGCCATTCAGATTCAATATCTTCAAATTCACGCAACTCAGATGGTTCATAGTGCAGTCGCGTTGCATCTTCGACACTGCTCTGGTGACCGTCTAGTAAAAAACGTTTGCAGCCATAACGGCCGGCGAGTTTCTTGATGATCTTATCGCGCGTGAGTTTTACCAGCTCCTCATCCTCAACAGCATAACCCGGATATCCGATAATACTCAGCAGCGCCGCATCGGTCTCTTTGGAGATAGACTCCCTTGGCAGCAGGCCATGCAGCGTAAAACGTGAACGCGCTATATCACTTGGAACCACATGGATCACAGCTTCATGGCTTGCCACATTGCCAAATAGATTAAAGCCATCTATGGCCTCGAGCGCCGCTTTGGCCATGCCCACAGAGCTGCAATTGATCTCCGTCGTTCCATGGTTGATCTTGTTACCCCGTTCCCAGATGCCAAAATCAGGCGTACAGTAGGTGCGGCTGATATAGTGCACCAGGTTTTGGACAAAGTCAACTTCATCCATGGTGTAAATAAGCCGCAGACCCGAAGCGGTCATCTGTGCGATCATCAACACATAGAGCGAGGTTGCGTCTAACTGCAGATGCCCCCATTCATCATCTCCAACCACTGCCAAACCGGTGTTCGTTCCATACTTGGCATGCAGTGCATCGGTGGGGTTGAGCGAGGTTTTAAAGGCTTCGATGCGATCGGACTGGTGCATCATCGCACTCAGCAGACCCCGCATCAACTTGACAACACTCTGGCTCAAGAGATAGCTGCGATGGTGGTCCGGGTTGTGTTTGCGGTAAGACAAGGCAAGTCCCCAGACACCTAGAATACTATAAACATTATCCCTCACCCATGCATCCGTATAGTCACCATGTGCATTCACAGCGGTACTTGCGGGTAACAGCCCAGTGACCGGGTCCTGACGTGAAAGGATGATTTTGTCGATAGTACGAAAATGCCGGTCAAGTGAAGAGTGGAATTCGTCTGGGATCATCTGTTTTACCTTTGCTGCCTGCTTCTGTTGTCTTGCAGTACTTATCTTGCAACGCCAATACAATACACTTGGCTCTTTCTAGAGATATGTAGTAACATAGTTTATAACATTGTACCAAGGAAAGTTGACTCAGTTATTAGTTTTTATGTTTAAAATTCAGCCAATCAGCCTCTCGACCTTCTGTTTTGATGATCGCTGAACAGATAGAGAGTTACCGGCTCTCATCTTTGTCGAACAGAGGCAATATAAACTGTTCTATCTTTTATGGATCAAGGCGGTCAAGCCGCTCAAACCCCGGTAAGACCTTGCCTTCAAGCAGTTCCAGGCTGGCACCGCCTCCGGTGGAGATAAAACTAAAGTTCTCTTTCTCCCCGGCTTTTTCGACAGCATCGGCCGTATCCCCGCCGCCGACAATGGTATAGGCGTAACAGTCACCTATGGCACTGGCAAGTTTATAGGTTCCTTTGGAAAACCTGTCGATCTCATAGATCCCCATCGGTCCGTTCCAGATTATGGTGTTGGAGAGATCGATCGCTTCAGAGAAGAGTTTCAGTGTTGCCGGCCCGATATCAACGGCTTGAAAACCCTCTAGTACATCTTGGGCAGGAACGACCTTGATATCTACCGGATGTTCTACCGAGTTGGTTATGACCACATCTACCGGCAGATAAACCTTTACCTTGTGCTCTTTTGCATCCTCAAGAACCTTCTTCGCTGTCTCAACAAACGCTTCTTCGAACAGAGAGGCCTGCATCTCATACCCTTGAGCTGAGAGAAAAGTATTGCTCATGGCTCCGCCTATGATGAGTTTATCTATCTTTGGCATAACAGAGCTCAAGAGCGTGATCTTTGATGATGTCTTCGCCCCGCCCACGACCAGGGCGATCGGACGCATCGGTTTTTCAAGGGCTTTGTTAAACGCTTCGATCTCCTTCATCATCAAAAAACCGGCGACGCAGGTCTCTGCAAAGTCTGTGATGCCATAGGTCGAAGCATGTTTACGGTGCGATGTTCCGAAGGCGTCATTCACATAAATATCGCAGATCTCTCCCAGCTTTTTTGAAAGTTCAGGGTCGTTTTTCTTCTCGCCTTCATGAAAACGGATATTTTCAAGCAGAAAGACCCGCTCTAAAGAACAGCTTGCGATCTCCGACTTCGATGCTTCAAAATCCTCAACAAACTCAACCCGTTTTTGAAGCAGACGTTCAAGCCGTTTTTGAATGTGTCTTAGACTAAAACGTGCATCATATTCGCCTTTTGGACGGCCCAGGTGTGTTACAAGCGTAATGGAACAGGCATTATGATCGATACAGTAGTTGATGGTCGGAAGTGCCGCGCGGATACGGCTGTCATCGGAGATATTGAAATGCGCATCCATGGGGACATTGAAGTCTACACGGATCAACACCCTTTTACCGGTAACATCGATCTCTTTCAGACTTTTCACCCCTGCCATATAGACAATATTACTGGTCATCTTTGCTCTTTTTAACGGTCATACATCTTAAGATAATACTCATGCACCATACGCCCCGAATCAAAGGCAGGAACCACATCGGACATCGCCGCTTTCATTATCCGCGTCCACTGTTCAGGCTTATCGTAATACATCGGAATGATCTCGTTTTCAATGATATCCATCAGATTTTTATTATCCTCGTAATCTTGCTCTTCTACGGATTTATTGCGATCGATCAGCGGAATGGTAAAAGCATTGATGCCATGTTTGGCAAACTCCGGATGCCAGCCATCATCCGTTGAGAGGTGGATGGAACCGTTCATACTTGCTGTCATCCCGCTTGTACCGCTTGCCTCTCTGGAAACTCGCGGTGTATTAAGCCAGACGTCGCTTCCTTTTTTAAGGATAAATGAAAGTTCCAACTCATAGCCGATAAGTACCGCCATATTCTTATGTTTATAACTGATGTGGATCAGCTCGTTAAAGGCATTAATGGCATTGGTATCAAACGGGTAAGGTTTACCGGCCCAGATAACCTGAATCGGCCGCTCATCATCTTCCAACAACCGTTTAAAACGTTCAAAATCCTGCTTGAGCAGTCCCGGACGTTTATACTCGGCAAAACGTCTCGCCCAGACGATGGTCAGTACGTCAGCGTCCAACATCTTGCCGGTCTGGTCCGCCACTACGTTGAAAAGGAGACGTTTAAGATGTTTTTTGCGGGCAATCAATGCATGATCCCCATGTTCACCCAGAGCGGTGAGCATTCCTTTGTCCATCCAGAAACGTCGGTTTTGCGCATTTGTAATGTAAATGATTTCGGAGCGCCCTTCACAATCTTTCCACATACGGTTAGCAACTTCACCGTGGAGCTTGGAGACAGCATTTGTCATCTTTGATGCCCGTAGAGCACCGACCGTCAGATTAAAAGTATCGTCATCTGTCATTGTAATGCTGCGCACCGTCTCAAGGTCGAGCCCGTTGAAAAAGCCGAACTTATGAAGCAGATTAATATTGTGCTCTTCATTCCCTGCATCTTCCGGTGTATGTGTCGTAAAGACAACTTTATTTTTCACGGTCTCCATATCACGATATTTAGCATAGAGTTCATACACCAACGGCAACGCATGCCCTTCGTTCATATGGTAAATATCGATCTTCTGCTTTAGCACTTCGAGTACCTTTACCCCGCCTATCCCCAGTACGATCTCTTGCGAGATACGGGTCTCTTCATTGGCGTCATAGAGTTTGTGCGTGATTGTTCTAGAAAGAAAGTCATTTTCCGGGATATCTGTCGTCAGCAGAATCAGCGGTGCAGAACCAAAGACATCTGCCGGCAGGTAGAGTGCCTTGATATGAACATCCTGGGAGCGGATATTGACCGTAGCCTGAATCCCCAGATCTTCAAGAAAATAGTAATATTTTCGGATAAATTCCGCTTTCAGACTGCGGTCTGTATGGCGGGCCTGGTCATAATAGCCGTAACTCCACAAGATCCCCACTCCCACAACATTCTGACGCAGATCGTAGGCACTTCGCATATACGAACCCGCCAGGAATCCAAGGCCTCCAGCGTAGATCTTCAGCGCCTGGTGTATGGCAAATTCCATCGAGAAGTAAGCAACACTAGTCTTATATTTTGGGTTGAACTCGTAATTGTGCAGTATCATTAGATGCCCTTAATCGATCTGATTTTCAAATTTTTTATATAAAATAACCTTACCCAGTTCAACACCAGGTTGATCATAAGTATTGACGTTGAGCATCGCACCGACTAAAGAGGTTAAGAGCTCATAATAAATAATCATCTCGCCAATATTCGCTTCGCTGATTTTATCCATTACGATGCCATCAACAGGAACGTCACTTTGAATCAAACTCGCTTTAGTGGCATCACACTGTGCATTTATCAGTCTGTTAAAACTACTTAAATTGATAAAGTCCGTTTTTTCAATGTGTTTCAATGAAATATCAGGGATACGCAAATCATTTTCAAAATCTTCAATGCTAATAAAAGTCACTGTCTTATCTTGAGGCCCCTCGATAAGCAGTTGTAAAAATGAGTGTTGATCAACTGCACCGATAATACCAATCGGTGTACAACCAACATGTTGCTTAGCAATATCAATTTTACCTAAAGACTCTCCCCATAGTTGTACATACCATTTGGTAAAATTTTCAAGACTATTGGCATAAGAGAAAAGAACATTTATAGACTTTTGTGCGTTATTTTTATAAAGAAAGCAAGCTTTTTCTATCAAGTGCTCTTCTTTACGATCAAGAAAACGCTCTAAAAAACCACGGGCTCCATTGAGTAAGGATGCTGTGTCCATACCGGCTAAGGTTAAAGGCACCATACCTACCGCACTAAGAACAGAAAAACGTCCCCCGACATTATCAGGAATATTAAATTGAGAGATATTATAGTGGTCTGCAAACTGAGAGAGAGAAGAACCTTTATCGGTTATAACTAAAACACGTTCCCTATCGGCACCTTCTAAGTCCATCTCAAAATGGCCAATGACCGTTTTAAAAATAGAAGTCGTCTCAATCGTTGAACCGGACTTGGAAATAATGATAAAAAGAGTACTCTCTTTTTTTAATTTTGCCAGTATTCCAGAGATATTAACGGGGTCAGAATTTTCAAAAAAATGCAGTTTTCTTGTGTTCACGTTTTTCCAAGCCATTAGAGAGTCAATAGCCTTAATACCTAAAGATGAGCCACCAATACCGATAATCGCGATATCATTTATCTTTCCACTTTTAAGTAAAGTATTACTCTTTTCTAAGGCAATAGCCTCATCAACAAACGTCAAAGAGTCGTGAGGTAAAGTATAGTAACCAATTTTTTTACTTTCATGTTCGTCACAGACAACCGCAAAAGCATCATCAATGATACTCTTTTGCGCGTCGCTTTGCTCAAAAGTAAAGTCACGATTAAAGCTTAACATTATTTATTACCAACAAAAACACACATATCAACTAGGCGAGAACTGTATCCCCACTCATTGTCATACCAGGCAAGCACTTTGACCGTGTTACCGTCCACAACGCTGGTTATATCCGGTACATAGGTCGAACTGTAGGTAGAGCCGATAAAATCACTCGAAACGCGTTTATCGTAATCGATCTCGATCAGACCTTTAAAACTGCCTTCTGCCGCCTTCTCGAAAGCCGCATTGATATCGTCTACCGTTACATCTTTTTTCAGGTTCACAGTAAGGTCCACCACAGAGACATCCGGCGTAGGAACACGCATAGCATACCCGTTGAGCTTGCCTTTAAGATTTGGCATGACCAGTGCGATGGCTTTTGCCGCTCCCGTTGTTGTCGGGATCATGTTGACCGCTGCTGCGCGTGCACGACGCTGATCTTTTGCATGTTTGACATCCAGAATATTCTGATCGTTGGTATACGAGTGAATGGTTGTCATCAGACCGTTTTCGATGCCGAATGCATCATCAAGGACTTTACAGATCGGCGCAAGGCAGTTGGTCGTACAGCTTGCGTTGGAGATGATCGCTTCACCTTTGTAATCATCAGTGTTGATGTTAAGTACATAGGTCGGGGTATCATCTTTAGCCGGTGCCGACATCACAACTTTTTTGACACCGTTTTTAAGGTAAGACTGTGCTTTTTCTGTTGTCAGAAAGACACCGGTACACTCAATGACCACTTCGGCACCGGCTGAACCAAAGTCAAGTACTTTCGGATCGCGTGTGCTGAACATCTTGACGCTTTTACCGTTTAACATAATAGTGTTCCCGTCGATCACTTTTGCATCAACGCCGCGGTGCACACTGTCATACTTAAAAAGATACTCAAGCATCTCAGGTTTAGCGGTTGTGTTGATCGCTACAAGTTCGATGTCATCACGTTCTATAATGATCTTCGCGACGATCATGCCGATTCTTCCTGTTCCGTTTATTGCTGCTTTAATAGGCATTGAGCATCCTTTATTTCTTAAAGTTATTATAATCCAATTCTACGTAAAGTATATTACAGAGTTGTTTCAATTTTAATCAAAATATAGTAATATATAACATCTCTGTAATGATAAACTGTCGTAAATTTGTTTAACCGTAATATAAAGGTAAGTAATGAGTCTTCATCCAAATGCCGGCAAGCTGGCACCGAAATCAATCCTTGTCAATGTGCCCGAACTGATCAGTGATTACTATACTAAAACACCTGACCCGCAGAAGAGTGCACAACGCATCAGCTTCGGGACCTCCGGTCACCGCGGCTCTTCACTGCTTAGTAGTTTCAATGAGATGCATATCTTGGCAGTGACACAGGCAGTCTGTGATTACCGCAAAGATGCGGGAATAAATGGTACCTTATTTATGGGGATGGACACACATGCCCTCTCCTACCCGGCACAGCTGAGCGCCGTACAGGTCCTGGCTGCCAATGGCGTTGATCTGCGCATTGCCAAAGATTTTGGCTACACACCGACACCGGTCATCTCTCACGCCATTTTGACACACAATGCAGTGAATGATGCACTATGCGACGGCATTGTCATCACGCCATCACACAATC
>JBATWM010000202.1:0-13318 GCA_049672605.1 Sulfurimonadaceae bacterium | reverse complement strand
CCGTCATCGCACTCTCTTTTTTTCCTCAAGGTGAGGGCTGTTAAGAAAAAGCCAACTGCTTGGCTTTTTTAAGACCGGAACCGTAGACGTTATGTGTAACATCGTCGTAGGCGTTTCTCTGTGCGAGTAGAGAAAAAAAGTTGAATACTAGTGATATGAAGTAATTCAAGAAGTTGACAGATCAATGAATAACCAACGTCAATGAAGTTGGTTTAAAAAAGGTAGGTTTTGGAGTCACTAAATTGCTTTCATTTAGTCACGATCCAGAATGAGGATTTGTAATTAATTAAAGAGATATATAGAAGTGACGACTAGTTTCGCGGTAAACGGATCACCTTGATGTCCGCATTTAATCGCTGACGATCAAAATAGTCTTTAAGTATGGTCTCCCGTTTTTGCCCCATTAGCGCATTAGAGATCTGAGGTCGGATCGCTTCAAAGTCGAGTGCAGCACTCGCCCCTTTCTCTTTGAGGTAGAAACTCATAAACCCGCCATCTGGTGAGGGGATGATCTGCGTGAAACTGTTGAGTGCTGTGCTGTCTAACAGTTCTGCTAGGCGTGGGTTCATCTTGGCCGCTTCGAAGGTGTTCTCTTCACTGGTCACATCCGGTGAGTAGAACATTGGATTGTCGATCTTCTCTTGAAGACGGTTTTTGTCAGGACATTGGTAGATCAGAACACCGTATGAAGAGGGTTTTTGAAACTCTTTTTGATGGAGTTGGTAATACTCTTCGATCTCTTCATCATTGGGCTGTTCTAGATTAGAAAAGGCAATAGCATTGTAGAGTTTTTGGTTAAGGATCTTCTCTTTGATCTTCTCTTTGAGCTTTTTCTCGCTAAGACCTTGTGAACTTTGAATTGCCTGATAGAGCTCGATGATACTCATCTTGTTCTGTTCAGCCATACGTTGAATGTCGTCAAAGATCTCTTGTTTAGAGGCACTGATATGGCGCTCTTTGATCTCGATCTCTTCGAGCTTTTTACGCTCTAAGAGTTCAACAGCCTGTTCCTGGGGGATGCTATTCTCCTCCATGGCCTTGGTGATCTCATAAAGAGTAATGGGCTGATCTTTCACCATGATCGCGATACCATCAACGGTCTTGGCATGCAGTGTGACAAAAAAGAGTATAAGCAGTAGAAATTTCAAAGAGGTCGCCTTTAATTATGATGGCGTATTTTACCTACTTTATTATTATGCTACAAGATACTCTCCTTTTAAAGCGCATTTTTGCTAAAATTCCACATTAATTTTGTAATGTTTATATGGATATCCATGCATTACTCCAAAGGTCAATTATGGTTGTGACACGTTTTGCTCCAAGCCCTACCGGCTACTTACATATTGGTGGTCTGAGAACAGCTCTTTTATCATATCTCTGGGCTCGTCGTAATGGCGGAATGTTCGTTCTGCGTATTGAAGATACAGATAAAAGCCGTAACTCTGAAGAGGCGGCAAAAGCGATTGTCGAAGCGTTTAAATGGGTAGGTTTAGAGCATGATGGTGAGATCACCTATCAGTCGAACCGTGATGAGATCTATGCGAAGTATATTCAACAGCTTCTTGACGAAGGTAAGGCGTATAAGTGTTATATGTCTAAAGATGAGTTGACGGAACTCCGTGAAACGCAGATGGCGAATAAAGAACGTACACGTTATGATGGACGTTACCGTGACTTTAGTGGAACGCCGCCTGAAGGAATCGAACCGGTTATACGTATTAAAGCACCTGTAACAGGTGAGATAGCAATTGATGATGGTATTAAAGGGCGTGTCAGTTTTCAAGCTGAAGATATCTTAGATGACTTTATTATTGCCCGTGGTGATGGCTCACCGACCTATAACTTTGTTGTGGCTGTTGATGACTCATTGATGGGCATTACCGAAGTTATTCGCGGTGATGACCACCTCTCAAACACACCAAAACAGATGGTGGTCTATAAGGCGCTTGGTTTTGACTTGCCGAAGTTCTATCATGTTCCGATGATCCATAACTCCAACGGTAAAAAACTCTCTAAACGTGACGGGGCAACCGATGTTATGGCCTATAAAGAGATGGGGTATCTGCCTGAAGCACTGCTTAACTTCTTGGTACGTCTTGGCTGGAGCCATGGTGACCAGGAGATCTTTAGTTTTGATGAGATGAGAGAGCTGTTTAACCCCTCAGACATCAACAAGTCAGCATCGATCTACAACGTTGACAAACTTGACTGGCTCAATGCACACTACATCAAAAACAGCTCGAATGAGGCTTTGGCAACACTGCTGCACGAGCATGGCATTGATATTCATGGGCATGACAAAAAAGAGATCTTGCTTGACGCACTTAAAGAGCGTGCTAAGAGTATAAAAGAGCTGGCTGAACTTATTCCCAGCATTCTTGAGACACCGACTGCTTATGATGATAAAGCGGTCAAAAAGGCGTTTAAAGGTGAGGCTTTTGATGTTTTAAAAGCGTTTGCCCAAAAGATCGAGAGTGCGCAAGAGCTCCACCTGCCATCAGACTATCATCATGAGATGGAGTCTCTTGTCAAAGAGATGGAGATCGGTTTTGGCAAGATCGGTACGCCGCTTCGTGTGGCGCTGCTTGGCGAGATGTCCGGACCGGGTCTTGACACTGTCATGGCTATCATTGGCAAAGATGAGACAATAAGTCGCATCAATAGCGCTGTTTCAGCACTTTCATAAGAGGAATCAACTATGAGTATCACACAAGCATCATTTGCACAAGAGGCACTGGACTACCACGAAGGCGACCGCCCGGGTAAGATCGCTACGGCAGTGACTAAGTCGTTTCATTCACAAAAGGATCTGAGCCTCGCTTATACCCCAGGTGTTGCCGTGCCATGTCTGCATATAGAAAAAAACCCGGACGATGCCTATCGTTACACGGCAAAAGCAAATCTGATCGGTGTCATCTCTAACGGTACAGCGGTACTTGGTCTTGGTGATATCGGCCCATTGGCATCAAAGCCGGTTATGGAAGGCAAGGCAATTCTCTTTAAAAAGTTTAGTGATCTTGATGCATTTGACATTGAAGTTGACACCAAAGATATTACCCGTTTTTGTAATGTGGTTGAGGCGATCGCCCCGACTTTTGGCGGGATCAACCTTGAAGACATCAAAGCACCGGAGTGTTTTGAGATCGAGAAGCGTTTAGTAGAAACACTTGACATTCCTGTTATGCACGATGACCAGCACGGTACGGCTGTGATCTCTGCAGCAGCGATTATGAACGCTTGTCGTATAACGGAACGTCAGATCTCTGACATTCGTATAGTTATCGTGGGTGCCGGTGCTGCTGCTATCTCATGTGGCCGTCTTTATCGCCATATGGGGGCTAGAACCATCATCATGATCGACTCTAAAGGGGTGATCCATAACGGACGTAATGACCTTAACGAGTACAAGAAAGAATTTTCACTGCAGGTTGAGACAAGCCAAGAAGATGCATTCACCAATGCTGACGTCGTTGTCGGTCTCTCTCGACCGGGTACTTTTGGTGTTGAAGACATTAAACGTATGACTAAAGACCCTATCATCTTTACGCTTGCCAACCCGACGCCGGAGATGTTCCCTGAAGAGGTGGCCGAAGTTCGTCCGGATGCCATTATCGCAACGGGAAGAAGTGACTTCCCTAATCAGGTCAACAACGTACTTGGTTTCCCATTTATCTTCCGTGGTGCGATCGATGTGCGTGCTAAAAAGATCAATATGGAGATGAAGGTGGCTGCTTCAGAAGCATTGGCTGCCTTGGCACGTACAGAGGTGCCGGAGTATGTCAATGACCTTTATGGTATGAAGATAGAGTTTGGACGAGAGTATCTTATTCCAAAACCTTTTGACAAACGTCTGATCGTTGAGGTCTCGTCAGCTGTTGCTGCTGCTGCCTTGCATACGGGTGTCAGTACACGCAGTAATTTTGATATGGCGGTTTATAGAGAAGAGCTCAAAAAGCGTGTCTGCGTAGACTGCGATTAAACTTTGAAGTTCTAGCTTCAGCGCATCTTAGTCTATTAATCTGACTTTACTCTTCACTAAATATACATTTAGTATATTTAGTTTGAGATATCGTACCGATGTGCGCCTTCGGTCTGAGTTAAACACAATCTCCACCAAATCTACAACTTTTTCCTGTACAAGCTTGGTTACGATGAGCTGGGTCTGCCCCTCTCGGGTATCGCCATCTTTCTTAACGCTTAACGCTATATAGCCATTACCATTAACTGATTAATAGTGATCACAACCTCTTTTACCTCTTTATACTCTTCATTCAGCAGTTTATCGATCTGCGCTACCGTCTTTTCAAAATGTTCTGTACCGCTGTTTAGGTAGTTTTCAAAGGCCTCTTGAGGTGATTCGCCAACCCGTTGAAAGCTTAAGATCTTTTGTGTGAGGTTGACAACAATAAATTCGATGTAATGAAGCATCTGAGCTTTAATCTCTCGATCGGCATCTTCATTGATCTTAAGCTCATCCAGAATTTTCAGCAGTTTCATGATCTTCATCTGGCGGAAAATAAGATAAAAGAGGTTGGCGACATTTTCAAAACTGTTGTCGGTGTGCTCTTTGACGACAATAGCGGCAACAGCAAAGCGAAGGTAGTCGATAGTGCTGAAAAAGCGGTTGAAATGTTCATTGTCAACGACCAGTTCTTGATCGATCTCCGTACCGTCCATCGTGTTTAAAAGGGCAAACAGACGATCTTTATAGTCAAGGATATGCGCGGAATTGATCTGTTCAGAGTCGAGGTAGTTTAACATCCACTTGGTTGAAAAGTTGAGTGTTCTTTCGATGTTACTCAAAAGTTCATACTGTGTAGAAAGCGGCATGGTGTAATCGTGTCTGAATATCTCAAAACGTATATCGTTGGCACCAAAAAGGGTGTTGCCAATAAGATAGGATTTGATCTTGTCCAAGAACTTCTCTTTACTTAGCTTGTTATAGTCATGAACAAAACTGGCGCCCTGCAAGTTGATGACGGTATCGGCTATGACAGTGGCGATGATCTGTCGTCTAAGCGGATGGGACTTGATCTCGTGTTCATAAACACTGACAAAAGATTTTGGGAAATATTTGTAGAGAAAGTCAACACTGTAATCTTCATCGATTAAGGTGCTATCTAGCAGTAACTTCTTGATAAATATCTTGGAATAAGATAGCAACGAGGAGAGGACAGGTCTGACGATCGCACCATCCTCTGTTAAAATACTTTTTATATTTTCCGTTTTTGGGATAAAGAAGTCCCTGCGATTAAACGCTTCGATGTTCTCGCTCAAAATATCAATGGTGATGTTAAAATCATTAGGGTAAAGACGACTAAGCGCTTCATCACGCGAAAGGGCGAGAGCCTGACGGTAGTTACTCCACAGCACCATATTGACAACCTGCTGAGTCAATGATTGCAGTGTGTCCTGACTCTCTTCTTCGTTGATCAACCCTTTCTCTTTGAGGATGTTAAGAAGGATCTTTAGGTTGACCTCATGATCTGAGGTATCTACGCCGGCGGCATTATCGATGCCGTCAATATTGATCTTACCGCCCCCGACCGCATACTCAATGCGGGCTCTTTGGGTGAACCCGAGGTTGCCCCCTTCACAGACGATCTCACATCGGAGTTCTGAAGCGTCTATACGAACTGCCTCGTTTTGTTTGTCACCCAAGTCGAGATTACTCTCTTCAGAGTGTTTGACATAGGTACCGACACCCCCGTTAAAAAGAAGGTTAACCTTCATACATAAGAGGCTTTTAGCCAGCTCTTCACCACTTATAACAGCTCTCTTAGTGCCAAGCATCTTCTGTATCTCTGGTGTCAATGTTACAGCCTTGTCACTGCGCCTAAAGACGCCGCCACCACTGGAGATCAACGAACGGTTATAGGCACTCCATGAACCGTCTTTGGCGATGAAGAGACGTTGCCTCTCCTCATAAGAACTTGCGGGGATAGGGTCTGGATCGATAAAGACCTCTTTATGTGAGATCGCACCAAGCAGACGAAAGTGTTTGGACTCTAAAAGCCCGTTTCCAAAGACATCACCATTCATCGAACCAATCCCGACAACTGAGATACTCTCTTCTCTAAAGTTGACCCCTTTTTCTAAAAAGAAGCGTTCGCTTGATTTGAGTGAACCTTTAGCCGTGATTCCAAGTTCTTTGTGACCGAAACCGTTGGAGCCGCCGCTGGCAAAGGCATCGCCTAACCAGAAGTTGCGTTCAACTGCAATGGCATTGGCAACATCACTCATCGCTGCTGTTCCTTTGTCGGCTGCGACGACAAAGTAGGGGTCTTCATCATCATAGGCGATGACCTCTTTGTTACGTACCACTTCGCCATCAACCCGGTTGTCGACCAAGTCAAGCAGGTTGTTGATAAAGCAGGAGTAGGTCTCTTTAAAAAACTCTTTGGAGATCTCACTTGCATCGCGATGAATAACAAATCCTCCTTTAGCCCCATCGGGGATAATGATGGCATTTTTACCCTCTTGAGTGATCATCAGTGATTTGATCTCAGTGCGGTAATCTTCATGGCGTTCACTCCAGCGAAGTCCACCGCGTGAGATGTTTGACATACGAAGATGGACACCTGAAAAGTCCTTGTGCGAGACAAAAGTTTCAATGCGAGGCTGCATCCCTTTGAGGTTGAGTGCAAAACTCGCGGTGTCAATCTTAAACGCAATACTCTCTTGATCAAAGAAGTAGTTGGTACGCACTGTTGATTGGATAAGGGCGTAGGTGAGTTTTAAGATCTTATCATCCGTAATGTTAGGCACTTCTTTGATATGTGTTTCGATGAGCTCTTCGATCTCTTTCATCTTTTTTGCACGTGAAGAGACCTTCGGGTTAAACTTGGTGTTAAAGTAATGTAAAAAGAGGGTGGACATCTTCGCTTGTGTTGTCAGTGTATGTAAAAAACTACCGAGGTTGATGGAGAGAACGGCTTGGTTCATGTAGTCGATCAGTGCTTTGAGCAGGGAGAGCTGTCTGAGGTTTAAGTTCTGCTCACAGACTAGGGAAAAGAGTTTAGAGACCTTAAAACTCTCCCCTATAAGCGTTTGCGTGATAACTGTTTCGATGTTGGCTTTTGCACGTGTGATCTCGTCTACCTTGACAAGATTAAGATTGAAACGTTTGAGGTGAATGGTGCTGTTGCTCTGCTCAAAACTGAAAGCGACTTCATCGATAATATTGAAGCCAAAATGGTCCAAGATAGGCATGACTAATGAGAGCATCAGGGCTTGTTTGGAATAGATACGAATTGCGGCACTCTCACCTTCGATGAGTACCTGGACGATGATCTTCTCTTTTTCTATTCGTATAAAAAAATCTTCTGAAATATCGATGTCGCCTGGGGTGAGTAGTTGGGAACAGATGGCGCTCATTATCTCTTTTTGAGGCATTATAAATCCTTTAATATGTTAGTTTATGAGTTTTAATTATTGTAACACAGTAAGGCTAGAGGTGCCCTACAGAATAATCTCTTTTTGGGTGACAGTGGCTTGAGGTTTGTCAAAGTAGTAACCTTGTCCATAGGTCACACCGATCTCTCGAAGTTTTAGGGCAGTCTCCTTCGTCTCAACAAATTCGGCAACAGTTTCAACGCCTAGTGTTTTTGCATAGTGAACAATGGTCTGGACAGTTTTTAGGTACTTCTCATCTGTTTCGATCTTTGAGACCAATGAACCGTCGATCTTGAGTGTATCAACAGAGAGTTTGGCAAGGTAAGAGAAGTTGGAGTAACCGGTCCCAAAGTCATCGATAGCGATACGGCACCCGTAACTTTTCAGTAGTGTTATAAAACGCTCTGTTGCCTGGATGTCAAAAAGGTTTTCACTCTCCAAGAGTTCGATCTCTAAACGTTTGGCACTTTGAGGATTGGCCTTGAGCTGATCTTCAAGCATCAACATCAGTTCACTGTCGAGAAGGTCGCGCATGGAGAGGTTGATGGAAAAACGGTACGGTTTGTCGGCGAAGGTGGCAAAGACATGTTCTATCATCACCTTAGTCAATTCACGGTAGAGAGGTGTTTGCGCCGCAAGTTCCAAAAATTGGTCCGGTCCGATAATCGTGCCATCTGTAGCTATCTGTCGTACGAGGGCCTCGTATTTTACGATCTGACCGCTTCCAAGATCGATAATAGGCTGAAAGTAGGGGATGATCCTCTTTTGCTCGATTGCTTTTGCGAGCGACTTCAGAACATCAATATTGTTTTGGATCTGCTCTTTTAGTTTTAGCTCTTTAGAGAATGAGACCACTGTCTCCGCTGTATTTTTTTTGTAGTATTTTAAGACCATGTCCGCATTTTCGAGCAGTGGTTCTTCGCTGTTGATCGCAATATTGACAGTAATATTAATATCGATATCGTTATCAACAAAGATAAAGTGTTTGATGCTCTGTGTCAGTGCTTCAGCAAAGCTTGTTGCCTTTTTTTTCGGTATGTCTTCAAGCAAGATGCCAAAATCATCGCCGCCAAAATGGAAATATTTTGGTCTGTACGGTTCAAAGATTGGCAGTTTGATAAGTTGGGACACCTCTCGAAGAATATAATCACCGACTTCAGCTCCATAGAGATCATTAATATGTTTGAACTCATTGATATTGATCAGCAGTAGGGTCGGCTTTTTGTACTGCTTTTGTGAGAGCGTGTGGTTGAAACTATTTCGATTCAAAAGAGCAGTCAAGGTGTCAAAATTAGCAATGTGTTCAAGCTCTTTTTGCAGGTTTTTCAACCTGATGTTCTCACGTTGTGAATGCAGAAGCAGGTTGACAACAACCACAAGTGCTGAGATGATAAGAAAGAGCAAGAGAATTGCCAGTCTATCGATCATAATAAAGTCATTTTTGGCGATCTGATCAAAACTGTTTTGAATAACGGTAAGCTCACTGGTGAGTTTTTTGTCTTGCAGTGTAGTGATAACGGTGATAAAGGCAGAAAAATTACGCTGAATGTAGTTGATGTGCAGTGTCAAGGTCTGAATGAAGGCGCGCTGTTCATCATTGGTGGTTTCAAAATTTTGAACATTTTGAAGATGTTCATCCACTGTTTTGATGTGCATTTTGTCAAGAAGACGCCGCATATTGGAGAGTTCTGAGGTAATGGCATTGATATCACTATATATTGGCGCGTTTGGCGGGAAAATATCGTGGGTGCTTTCAGTGTAGTTCAGTAAGAAGACAAAAGAGTTTTTGATCCCGGCATTTAGCATTAGGTAGTCTTCAAGGGCACTGTTGTACTCCGCTATGCTAATACCAAGATCTATCAGCGGGTAATCAAGAGTAAGATATTGTGTCTCTTGGAAAAGTGGTGCATTATAAAGATTGGCATAATCAAGGTTTAGATGATACATCCCTTTAGAGATGTCATCTTGATTGTTATAACTGTAGAGGGCACTCTTTAAAATGTCGTAAGAGAGCGTATCATAGTTGTTTTGCATGGTGTGAAAAGCATTGATGACGGTCTTATATTGCTGGGAATATTCACGTTGATGCAGATAGTAGTAGCTTGTCAAAAGCACGGAACCAATGCCCATAATAAGTACAAGTACAAGATTTAGATGAGGCCTCATGGCATGTCCAATATAGCAGGTCTTTCACCCTCTAAACTTTTCAAAAAAGCAATGATCAGGTCAAGGTCTTGCTTAGAAATAGAGATACCGAGGCTGTAGTGTGCCATCTTGTTGACAGCATCTTCAAGTGTTGTGGCATTAGCATCATGGAAATAGGGGGCGGTTAGTGTGATGTTGCGAAGAGTGGGTACTTTAAAGACATTTTTATGGCTCTCTTTTTGTGTTATAGCAAAACGGTCTTGATATTTTTCATCATAGGGGTAATCGATGAAAAGTCCCATCTTCTGGAAGGCATTTGAGCCAATATTGACCCCGTTGTGACAGGTGATACAGCCTAGGCTTTTAAATTTCTCATACCCTTTCTCTTCCTCTTCCTTTAAACGGATCTCGCCACGCAGGTAACGGTCAAAACGGCTGTTAGGCGTGATAAGCGCTTTTTCAAATTCGACAATAGCATCGATAACGTTACCCATTGTGATATATTCAACGCCGTAAATTTTCTTGAAATCCTCTTGGTAGAGTGGGTTTTTATTGAGCGCAGCTTCGACCTTTTCCGGAGTCATGTTCATTTCGACATGCGCAGTAAGCGGTCCGCTTGCCTGCTCTTCTAGGCTTGCTGCTCTGCCATTCCAAAACTGTTTAAAGTTAAACCTAGCATTATAGACAGTCGGCGACTGAATACCCCCTTTACGGCCCTGTACGCCAAAAGAGACACTGCGCGGATCCGCACCGCCATACTCAAAACTGTGGCAGCTGTGACATGAGACGGTCTGGTCAGAAGAGAGTGTTGGATCGAGGAAGAGCATTCGTCCCAATTTAGCTTTTGGTAAGTCGATATCGTCAAGTATGGTAGGCAGCGGAGCAATAGGTTCAAGTGCAAATAGAGAAGAGTATATAAAAAACAGTAAAAATAATAATCTATTCATAACATTATATTACTATAAACATACAAAGTTTTTGGCAAATTTTTAAACAGTAACTGTTCTCAGAATGTGATGTTTTCTTCTAACGTTTTAGTGATGTTCTTTAGAAAGGTGCCAGAACTTACGCAGGCCGGCTTTTGCTCTGTTATCTAGTTCATAAGAGATGTAGGTAAGGTAGTGTTGGATCGCTTTAGTAGAGATACCGGTACGTTTTGAGGCATTTATAAGCTGGTATTGTGGGATCTTCCGTCGCTCTTTTTTAAAGGTACGTGCGAGTTTTTTGATCTCTGTGTCGTGTCGATGGTAACAGAGCAGGGCAAAGACAAAAGGGAGCTTGTATTTGTCGTGCCATGCCTTGGCAAGGTCGATGGCATTTTCGTCGCCTTGGAGGTAGTGACGCAGTGCTTTGTCGCCTATAAGTACCTCGCCTTTAAGAGCAAGTACTTTAGCCAAGACATTAGAGCTGGCACTCTCTCTGTCCTCTTGATCGGTTTCAGAGGGGAGAAGAAGAACACTCAAAACCTCTTTTTTGGCGATGATACCTAGGTCAACATAGCGCTCTTTTTGGGCCTTAATACTGGAGATAAAAGCGGCATCAACACGTCTGGCGGCATACTCGGTGTTGATCTTTGAGGGGACCCCTTTTTTATAGCGAAAACTCATGTAGTGACGCGTTGAGCGGCTATAGCGTTTCATAAAGAGGTGAAAAGGGAGAAGGTTTAAATATTCGATCTTCCCAAATAACATTCTGCCCCTTTTTTACTGCAATTATAGCTAAGAATCTGTTGAGTTGTTTGGAGAATATCTCTTTGGTTGGAAAGATTGAGTAGGCTGTTGCAATATAATTTGTCTAGACTTCAGGGGGACATTGGTCAACTTTTTTAGTGTAGTGTTAAGAAAAAGTGGAGCAGTGGCTCTCTCCAGGTCAGCACTAAGTTGCCAATAATGCCCATTCACTCCAATATGCTATAATCGCGTTAATAAAGAGTGGTAAAGAACCCTTTTAAGGAAGCAATATGGTACGTGTAGAATTTTTAGGACCGATACAAAAAGAGGCTTTAGAAGTTGAAGCAGTAACACTTCATGATGTGGCGGCGGCGCTTCAAAACGATGCCGAAGTCAAAGATTGGCTAGAGACGTGTGCAGTAGCTGTCAATGATACTTTGGTCAAAAGTCTTGATACCGCACTAAAGTCTGGTGACAAGGTCTCTCTGCTTCCTCCTGTCTGTGGTGGTTGATATGTTAGAACTTTTTGACGGCCCTGTTCCTGTAGAGGAGATCTTGGTGCGTTGGTATAGAGACGAAGCGGGCAGTAATTATGGTGCTTACATCCCATTTATAGGGACGATCCGTGACGAAGATGAGATCTCAGGACTGAGTTTTGACATCTATGAGCCGATCTTGGAGTCATGGTTTAACGCATGGCAAGAAAAAGCTAAAGAGGCGGGGGCAATTTTGAAGATGGCCCACTCTAAGGGGGACGTACCACTGCACACCTCTTCGTATGTGGCGGCAGTCTTCTCTCCCAAGCGCAAGGTGGCACTTAAGATGATCAACGATTTTGTTGAGGATTTTAAAGCGAGTGCACCGATCTGGAAGTATGATCTTAAAGATGGCAAACGTCTTTACGCCCGCGATCGTTCAACACCGATCAGCGGTGCTGGTCTTTTAGGAGAGTAAATGGGTTTTTTAAGTTATGAGCAGTCAATAGAGCTGTTGGATGCACTCGATGCGGGTGTACTACGCCAAGAGAATGTTTTTTTAAATGATGCACTTGGCCGCTACTTGGCGGAAGATCTGGTGGCTGATGAGAATTCACCTACGCAGCCAACCTCGGCAATGGATGGGTATGCGGTTCTTCATAGTGATTTGGCTTCCGGACGTATCAAGATCTTAGGCGATAACCCTGCCGGAAGTGACGAGTGCCGCGAAGTGAGTAGCGGCGTTTGTATCAAGACCTTTACGGGAGCGGGTATGCCTCATGGTGCTGACACGCTGATCCAGATCGAAAATGTGAGTGTTGATGGCAGTGATATCATCATTAATGAAGCGGTCCCTTGCGGAAACAGTGTCCGTCCGATAGGTGAAAGTTACTCCGAGGGTGATGTGCTAATACGAAAAGGGACTAAGATCGGTTTTGCAGAGATCGGCGTGATGGCCGGTCTGAACACGGCCGTTGTCCCGGTGATGTTAAAACCGCGTGTCGCAACACTCTCAACAGGGAGTGAGATCTTAGAGATCGGCCAGACCCAAGAGAACGCTTCACAGATTCGCAGTTCGAACCATCATACTATTGCTGCTATTGCCAACATGGCGGGTGCAGAAGTGGTACAGATGGGGGTGGTCAGAGATGACAGAGACTCTATAACGGCTGCTTTCGAAAACGCCTTGGCGTCGGCAGATATCGTGGTGAGTACCGGGGGTGTCAGTGTTGGGGATTACGACTTTGTCAAAGATGTTGTTCCTGCTCTTGGTGCTGAGGTGATCTTTAAAGGTGTGAACATCAAGCCGGGACAACATATTCTGGTCGCCCAAAAAGGCGAGAAGTTTATTCTCGGACTGCCTGGATTTGCCTACTCTTCAACGGTGACATTTTTACTCTATGTGGTGCCGCTTATTAAGAAGTTTCTTGGCACTGAAAAAGTCTTTGAGATGGTCGAAGCAACGTTGGCAGAACCGTTTAACAAACGTTCGAAAAAAGGGGAGTTCACAGCGTGTAACCTTACCTTCAAAGACGGAGAGTATGTGGTTGATTTTGATGGTAAAAAAGTAGGAACATCCGCTATTTTGACTAACATGCTTGGTGATGCGGCTCTTATTGTCAGTAGTGAAGA
>JBATWM010000201.1:0-2390 GCA_049672605.1 Sulfurimonadaceae bacterium | reverse complement strand
ACTTTATCATCGGCACCCATGCCCTGCTCTATCGCGAGCTGCCGGAGAGTGGGCTCATCATGATCGATGAACAACACCGTTTTGGTACAGCCCAACGAAAACTCTTGGAGAACCTTCTTACAACCGGAGACAAACGTCCCCATTTCCTGCAGTTCTCAGCCACACCCATACCACGTACCCAAGCAATGATAGACGCTGCACACATCGATGTCAGTCTTATTACACAGACGCCTTTCGAGAAAGATATCAGCACCTCTGTTATTCACAAAAGTGATTTCGCAAACCTGTTAGAAAAGATCAGCAATGAATTGGATGAAGGACATCAAGTCCTTATCATCTACCCCTTGGTCGAACAGAGCGATGCGCTTGATTATCAAAGTATCGAAGAGGCTAGAGGCTACTGGGAAAAACGGTTTGATGATGTCTATGTTACCCACGGCAAAGATAAAAACAAAGAAACGACCCTCGAAGAATTCAAAGAGCGCGGTAGCGTCCTGCTTGCCACCACTGTTGTTGAAGTCGGCATCTCACTCCCAAAGCTGACCACAATCATCATCGTCGGTGCAGAACGACTCGGTCTCTCCACCCTCCATCAGCTGCGTGGGCGTGTCAGCCGTAATGGGCTCAAAGGGTACTGCTATCTCTACACAAACAAAACTAAAAGTGAACGCCTCGATGCCTTTGTCAAAACCGACAACGGCTTTGATATCGCCGCACTTGACCTAAAGTTTCGAAAGAGTGGTGACCTGCTGGTAGGCAAGACACAAAGCGGCGACAAGTTTCGCTGGGTGGATATGGGAGAGGACGAAGCTATTGTCAAAAAAGTTGTTAAGTATCTAAATCCTTGATACTGTGTTACGTGTTACGTGTTACGTGTTACGTGTTAGAACGATGAGATAATTATATTAATAACCTCTTGCCCTCTAATTAGCAACAAAATCTAATAACTTATTTTTCAAAAATCAACATCTAAAATTTTTCTATAAGGTCTACGACGTTGGTAAAGAGAACTATCTATCTACTTTAGCCATAGACAGTGCCATTTAGGCACTATCTATGCCACATCATATCAACTCTGTTTCTCCCCAAGGGGATTTCCTTTGGTCTCACGCTAAAAAAGCAAAGCAGTTTGCTTAACTGTTAGGTCTACGTCGTCGGTACTTCGCACATCGACTCTGTTTCCAAAGCTAAAAAAGCAAAGCAGTTTGCTTTTTTAACGCTTCTCATGTGCTATAATAATTAAAAGTACTAAAAGGAAAGTCTATGAATATCTCACTAACAGGTCGTCAACTGGAACTAACCGAATCGATTAAAGATTATATTAACGCCTCTTTAGCCTCAATGGAAAAGTATAATCTAGACATTATCTCTGCCAGTGTAGTCATCGCCAAACAAGAGCGTAATCGCGGCATCTTGCTTGAATACACCCTTAACATTGCCGGTAAAAACACCATCGTCATCAAACAAAAAGATGATGATCTTTACGCTGCAACTGATTTGGCTACCGATCGTGCACAAAAAGCCATGCGCCGGCTAAACGACAGAGTGAACGATCATCGTAATGAAAGTGTCAATGAGGCCAAAAATGAAGCAAATGATGTTGATATGCATACTGCTAAAGATAACATTGAAGAGGAGATCGTCCCTCATAAATTAGATCTCTACAAACCTAGAGAGGTTGCCGAAGTTCTAGAGGAGCTCAAAGAGGGCAATAAACAGTTCGATATCTTTAATGACATCGAAGGGAAAACGCGCGTTCTTTATAAACGCAATGATGGGAAGTTTGGGCTCTATTAGCCATTTTCATAAAAGTTTATGCGGCTCTGACGTTCTCTACAGTGACAATGTGTCGTAACAACTTCGCCATTGCCGACTCGATTAGCAATCTTCTTGTTTAAAAAGTTTGGCATTCACGCAACTTCACCCGACATACCTTAGAGTTGCAGGCTTCTTAAATCTTTTGCAGTGTTCGGCGATGATAACGAATTGGCTCACTTAGCAATAGAGCAGGGTTGTCTGAAACATATACATCAATTAACATCGTTCCGTTTGATTCTGCTGTATTAATTGTATTTATGAAGTTTGTACATTGATTCGCTGCGCTGTCACCAATTGCAGAAAATCCAATATACCTAATTGTAACATTGACATCTAGCAATGGGTTTCCGTTTGGACTATATTGGACGTTAAAACTATTTAGACAGGCATCATCCGTATTGCCTACAATGTTGTCAACTCCATCTCTGTCGACACCGGATACACGTAAAATAGCATACTCAACTGCACTTTTAGCAAGGAGCTGTGCCTGTTCATTGACATAGGTATTCGTTGTGCGTTTGGCAGTCTCTGATGTCGTAGACAACATATAAGAGAGTAACGTTGCGATAAGA
>JBATWM010000200.1:0-5457 GCA_049672605.1 Sulfurimonadaceae bacterium | reverse complement strand
CTCCTCTACCAGCTCCATCTGACGGTCGCGGCTGCGCCCCTGTATGCCTTCGAGCTTGTCGCGGTCTACCCACCCCTCTGTCTCGGCGATGGTCGGTGCAAGACGTTTAGCGGACATAGGACGGAGCAGAAGACCTTCGACGTTTGCTTCGTTAAGTACAGTCTGCAGAGCATCACTGTTTTGACTCATAGGACGTTGGCCCAGAACCTCTCCGCTGATAAGAAAGTCAGCGCCTTCGCCCTCCATAATACGTTTAGCCACCTCAAACATCTTGGCATGACAGTCGATACAGGGGTTGAAGTGTTTGCCGTAGCCGTGTTTAGGCGAGAAAAGTACTTTTTGCAGGTATTCGCTCTGAATATCGATGATCTTGAGTTCCGCACCGACCTGGTCGCACATGTTCTGCATATGTTCACGGCGGTCGCGCGTCGCACCGAAACCGGTGTTGATGTTACAGGCGAGTACTTCGATGCCCTGATCGATCATAAGTTTCATTGCGAGAGTGGAGTCCAAGCCGCCGCTAAATAGGGCAATTGCTTTACGTTTTTGCATAATGGTAAGTCCTTGTTGAAGCACCGGAGTTTGAATAAACTGGTTTACCTCGAAAAATTTGTGTAATTTTACCATAAAGTCCCAGCTTCGGCGCAGGGCCCAGCCCCTTGGCTCTCCTGCGTCCAACGCAGACCCGCTCGCGTAGCGGTGTTTCCTCGAAATCTGAAACTTTTGTATAAGAGCTGTTAAGAGTAAGCCAAGTTAAACACCTGCGACGGAGACCTTCTCTCTTAGATGAGCCGGGTCTGCCTCCTTGGGTATTGCCATCTTCGTAGAATCACGAATCGCTATTAACCTTAGGTCTGTCAATGAGGCACTGGTCGATGTAGACAAAAGTGTACTCTTTGGGGTATCTGATACCAAAGAGGATGGAGTAGAAGATCGGTACGATACCCAGGGTCAAGACTGTGGCAAAGCCGAGACCGAAGATAATGGCAATGGCCATCGGCTCCCAGAGCGGTCCGCCGGCGAACCAGAGTGGCAGAAGGCCGCCAATAGTGGTCAGAGTCGTCAGCATAATAGGGCGCATACGGCGCTGCGCTGCTTCGATGATGGCATCTTGCGGGCTGAGCTTTGTGACGTTTAGTTCATGTTCGATCCGCTCGATGAGGATGATGGCATTGTTGATAACGATACCGGTCAGGGAGATGACCCCCAGATAGGTCATAAACCCAAAATAGGAGTGGGTGATAATAAGGCCAAAGACAACACCGATGATCGCCAAGGGGATGGTGATAAGGATAAGCCCGGTACGGCGCAGCGAGTTAAACTGCAGCATCAGCAAGATCAGGATGATCATCGCGGCAATCGG
Source organism: Sulfurimonadaceae bacterium (assembly GCA_049672605.1). Taxonomy (GTDB): domain Bacteria; phylum Campylobacterota; class Campylobacteria; order Campylobacterales; family Sulfurimonadaceae; genus Sulfonitrofixus. Next base: position 4,094 of record JBATWM010000200.1, on the reverse strand, counting down.
GAACTTGGCGGAGACCGCTTTTTGCGCGATGTTAGAGCTTTCTATCTCACCGCCATAGGCGTAACTGTAGCCCAGCGGCCACTTTTGTGCACTCAGGTAGTCGTCAAGTCTCTTTTTCACGTCGAATGCAGTGATGCCGTCAATAAGGTCTGCACTTACGGTAATAGTGTGCATACCGTCGCGGCTGATGATCTTTGGCGGTTTCCAGAGAATGTCAATGTCGGCGACCTGCGTCAATGGTACAGATTTGCCTGTTCTGGGAACGAAGATGAGGGTGCTTTCGAGCATGGCCAGGTCAGAGTTGAGGTCGTGGTTTGAGCGAAGGACGATAGGGATGGTCTTGTTGTTTGTACGGTACTGTGTGATCTCACGTCCTGTTAGTGCTGTTTGCAGTGAGTTAGCGATATCACTGTAACTGACACCGGCGTGGTGCGCAAGAGAGGGGTTGATGTTCACAACCAGTTTCTCTGCCCACTTGTCCCAGTCATCGCGGACGGATTTGGTACCGTAGATGTTTGAGATCTCGACCTTGAGTGCATTCGCCTTGGTTTGCAGTCTGCTCATGTCGCTGCCGCTGATACGGATCTGCACCGGCGTGCTGACCGGAGGACCGTTGTCCAGTTTTTTGACGGTCACATCTGCACTTGAAAAGTGGTTAAAGGCAAACTCTTCGATCTGGGTCTGTAGCTGCTCAAACGTGTCATGTGTGCTGGCATTGATCAAGATCTCAGCATATTCCGGGGCATTGCCTCGCGGGCTGTTATTGATCCAAAAACGCGGTGTCCCCTCGCCGACAAACGAGGTGTAGCTCTCAATGAACTCAGGTCTCTTTTTGTCAAGATAGAGTTCCATCTCCTTGACGGTCTTAAGCGTCTCTTTAATATCTGTGCCCAGTGGCAGAGCAATGCGAACTAACATAGAGGGTTGGTCAGATGGCGGGAAGAAGATCTTTGGTATGGTGCCAAAGAGCATCAATGAGAGCAGAAATATACCCGAAATAGCCGTTACAGAAAGTGTCCGATACTTCAATGAGAGGGTCAGAAGGCCTTTAAAACTGTTACAGAGCGGGTTGTTATAGGTAAACTTCGGCTCTGCACCGCGCTGTAAAAAGAGGTAGGTCATCATGGGTGTCAGTGTCAATGAGAGAACCCATGAACTGACCAAGGTGATGGTGACCACTTCGAAAAGTGCGCTGGTGTACTCACTCGCGGTCGACTCTGCAAGATAGATCGGTAAAAATGCTGCAGATGTGGTCAGAGAGGAGGTGAGCAGTGAGACTTTAAGCTCATTGACCGCGCCGATGGAGGCGTCGAGCGGTGAGAGCCCCTCATCCATCTTGACCAGCACCGATTCGCTGATAACAATGGCGTTATCCACCAAAAGTCCCAAGGAGATGATAAGGGCTGCGAGTGAGACCTGGTTGAGGCCGATCTCAAGCTGCCACATAAAGAAAAACGAGGTGGCAATGGCAGAGGGGATCAGGGTCGCGACAATGAGACCGGTACGCCAACCGAGTGTGAGGAACATGACACCGATAACGATGATAATAGACATAATCAGTGAGTCCATAAAGTTCTCAATAATGGTGTCAACCAGTTTTGGTTCGTCAAAAGCGAGTTTAAACTCTACTCCGATAGGGTAAAGTGTCTCAAGGTAGTCGATCTTCTCTTTGACGGCCTTGCCGAGTTCGATGATGTTGCTGCCCTGGCTCAAGGAGATGGCAAGAGTAAGGGCTTGCTCTCCGTTTGAACGGGTAAGCGGATCGGCCGGTTCGGAGTACCCTGAGCGGATCGTTACGATATCTTCAAGGTAGAGAACACTCTCTTTTCCCTGGATGGGGATAATGGTCTTGCCCAACTCTTCGAGAGAGTTGAGGTTTCCTGTCGGCTCCAGGATAAGTCGTTGCGGCCCGATAGTGACGGAACCGCCCGGAGTAATAATATTACGTTTACGGATGATCTCACCCAGCTCTTCAGGGGAGATCCCGACTTCAGCCAGTTTTGCATTTGAGAACTCGACATAGATATACTCTTTTTGCAGACCCAGGATGTCGATCTGTCCAATAGCGTTGACGCTGAGAAGCTCCTCTTTGACATCATTGGCTATCTGCTCGAGTTCTGCGTAACTGTACCCTTCTCCAACCAGCGTGACCAAGGTACCGAACACCTCGCTGTAGCTGTCATCTAAAAAGGGTTTGGCCGCCTCTTGCGGCAGTGGGACCTGTTCTATCTTTTTGCGTATCTCATCCCAGATGGGGGTCATCTCTTTGTAGCGCTCTTGGATATAGACGTAGATGGTCGAGACACCGTTTTTAGAGACGGATTTAATGTGGTCGATCTCTTCGATCTGGCGGATCTTGCGCTCTAAAGGGATGGTGACAAGAGACTCTATACGCTCCGGTGTGGCACCGGGGAACTGGGTGATGACAACAACGGTCCTGATGACAAAAGAGGGGTCTTTCGCCCGAGGCATCTCAAAGTAGGAGAGGATCCCACCGACAAGAAAAAAGAGGATAATGGCGACGCTGATACGATTTTTTTCAATCGCTAACTCTGTTAGACTTTTCACTAGCGCACTCGAACTTGCTGCTCTTCATGCACACGGCTCATACCGGCTGTCAGGACCTTCATCCCCTCTTGAACACCCTTTGTCAGGATAATACCGTTTCCGGTCAATGGACCTCGAGAGACATTGCGGCGTTTGATGACACCGACCTGGTTGTTGATGTTCTCAACCGTATAGATGTAGAAGGCCTCTTCATCTTCCATCAAGGCGTGTACCGGAATGACAAAACTTTTTGTTGCGTCCTCTTTACCGATGGCGAAGGTAACGGACGCTGCCATACCGGGGTGGATCTTCTTGGAGGGATTAATGACACGCACCGTGACGGGGAAGGTGGTCGTACGCATACTTGAGGCGTGACTTACTTCGGTGATGCGGGCATTGAAGCTCTTCTCTTTAAGGGCATCAAATCTTACCTTGGTAAGCTCTCCTACCTTGATGGCATCGATCATAGAGCCCGGTACAGAGATCGGCACTTCGATGTTTTTGGTTGAGGAGATGGTCGCGATGTTGGTCGCAGCAGAGATGTTCTCACCCTTACGGACATGGATCTCTGAGACCGAACCGTCAAGCGGTGCTGTAAGTTTGGTGTAGCTCAGTTCGAGTTGGACCTGCTCAAGCCTTGTCTGCATAGCGCGGCGGTTGGCTTTTGCCGAGTCATACGCGGTACGGGCACTGTCAAGATCACTTAAGGAAGAGCTGCGGTTGACATAGAGTTTTTGAACACGCTCATAACGGGCTTTAGCGTGTCCGAGTTCCGATGCTGTCTGTTTGAGTGAGGCACGTACTTCGGCCACTTTGAGTTTAAAGTAGGCGTCATCGACCTCTGCTACGAGCACCCCTTTTTTAACAAACTGACCGGGTTTTATATTGACGGATTTAAGGCGGCCGGAGACGTTGAAACTTAGACGTGCGGCAACATCAGAACGGGCAATCCCATTAAAAGTGTGTGAAGAGACGGCATTGGCCGCTTTGAGTGTCATGGTGCGTACAGGACGCAGCTGCTGCTCTTTCTCTTCTGTTGAACAGGCGTTAAAACTAAGGGCAATAGCACCGCTTATTATTGCTGTTGCAATAAAATTTTGTATGTTGAATGTTGAATGCTGAATGTTCATTACTCTTTTTCTCCGTCTTCAAATTCTTGGATCTTCTCTCTCCACTCTTCGCGTTCATCATTTTCAATGTTGAAGTTGACCTGGCCGATATTGCGCTGCAGACGCAAGAGGTCCGCCATAAAACCGTAACGGGTGTTGTTCTCAACCAGAGCGGCTCTGAGTGTTGAGTTTTGTGCGTCAAGAAGGTGGAGGATGTCGCCGTTGCCCTGTTGATAGATCACGGTCATATGCTCGAGGTTTTTGTGTGCAGCGATATAGGCATCGTGGGAAAGGTCGATAGAGAGGTAGGCTGCTTTTGCCTGATAGAGGGCGTTGCGGATGTCACGTTCGACATTGTTCTCTACATCACGCTGCTGTGACTGGGCGGTGAGCAGCGCTGCCATCGCAGACTCTTTCTCTGCACTCTGGTAGCCGCCG